>NZ_KV808727.1:51914-95837 GCF_001812365.1 Anaerococcus sp. HMSC065G05 | reverse complement strand
AGGATTTAAGATTGCTATGGCAACTCTTGACGGTGGTAGAATTGGTATTGCATCTCAAGCTTTAGGTATTGGACAAGGTGCTTATGAATCAGCTCTTGCTTATGCTAAAGAAAGAGAACAATTTGGTATGCCAATTGCTCATCTTCAAGCAAATACATTTAAACTTGCTGACATGGCAACAAACTTAAAAGCTGCAAGACTTATGATTTATTCTGCTGCAGAATTAAAAGAAAATCACGAAAGATATTCAGCAGATGCAGCTATGGCAAAACAATTTGCATCTGATCTTGCTGAAAAAATAACTTCAGAAGCATTACAATTGTACGGTGGATCTGGATTTATTAAAGGTATCGATGTAGAAAGATTCTACAGAGATTCTAAGATTACACAAATCTATGAAGGTACAAATGAAATTATGAGAGTTGTTGTTGGAGCAAATACAGTAGGTAGAGCTCCAAAGGTTAAAGCTGTTGGATTAAATAAAAAATCTGGCCCTATTGCAGGAGTTAGAAAGGGAGAAATCTATGAAGGAGATCCTAAAGAAGCAGTTAAAAATCTTGTAGCAGCACTTAAGAAAGACGGATATGATTTTACTGTAGGAATTGATCCTTACACACCAATTGCAGATTCTCAAAGAATAGTTGTAGCAGGTCGTGGTATAGGTGAAAAGAAAAATATGAAATTGATTGAAGATTTAGCTTATCAAGCAGGAGCATCTATTTCATCATCAAGACCAGTTGCAGAAACACTTAAATATGTAGACATCAATAGATACGTTGGTATGAGTGGTCAAACATTCAAAGGAAACTTATATATAGGTGTAGGTGTATCTGGAGCAGGACAACACTTAAAAGGAATTAAAGACGCATCAACAATAGTTGCAATTAACAATTCTAAAAATGCTGCAATATTTAATAACTGTGATTATGGTATAGTTGGAGATGCTATGGTAATTCTTCCACTTCTAATCAAAGAATTAGACAATGGAGAAGCTAAAAAACCAGCACCACCAATGAAGAAAATAAAAAGATCTAAACCAAGAAAAATGGCTCCTACAAATCCAATTTATGTAGATTTAGGTTCTGGATATGAATACAATCCTGAACTTGGAGATCCAGAAAATGGAATTGAACCAGGAACACCATTTGATAAATTACCAGATTCTTGGGTATCACCAGTATCAGGCGAAGCAAAAGATCAATTCATTAAAATGGATGTACCAGAAGACAGAAAGTAGTAGGAGGAATATATGTATACAGTTAGAAAAGTTACAGACGACTTATTTTATGTAGGTGGAGATGACAGAAGACTTGCTCTATTTGAAAATATTTTTCCTATAGACGGAGTTTCATACAACTCATACCTTTTAATGGATGAAAAAACAGTTTTAATAGATTCAGTTGACTGGTCTATTACAAGAGAATATATACTAAACGTATCTAGAGTTCTTGGAGATCGTGATCTTGATTATATGTTAATTCAACACATGGAACCAGACCACTGTTCTGCAATCGAATTAATGCTACATTACTATCCAAATGTAAAAATTATAGCAAGTGAAAAAGCTATATTATTTATGAGACAATTTGGTTATCACGTAGATGATAGATACATTGAAGTAAAAGAAGGAGATTCAATCTCATTTGGTAAACACGAATTTACATTCGTAGAAGCTCCAATGGTTCACTGGCCAGAAGTTTTAATGACTTATGATTTAACAGATAAAGTTTTATTCTCAGCAGATGCTTTTGGTTCATTTAAATCTAATGACGGAAGACTTTTTGCCGATGAAGTAAATTGGGATAGAGATTGGCTAGATGAAGGAAGAAGATATTTCACAAATATAGTTGGTAAATATGGTACATTCGTACAAGCAGTTCTTAAAAAAGCAGCAGGACTTGATATTAAATATATCTGCCCACTTCACGGACTTGTTTGGAGAAAAGACTTTGGATATATTTTAGATAAATATGACAAATGGTCAAGCTATGAACCAGAAGAAGAAGGAGTTTTAATTGCTTATGCATCAATGTATGGAAATACAGAATATGCAGCTCAAGCTCTAGCATCAAAACTTGCTGAAAGAGGAATGACAAATATTTCCCTAAGAGATGTTTCAAGCACAGATGTATCTTACCTAATTGCAGACGCATTTAAATATTCAAATATCGTTCTTGCATCAGTAACATACAACCTTGGAATATATCCAAAAATGAAAGACTTCATCCATGATATGGCAGCACTTAACGTACAAAATAGAGCAGTATCATTAATGGACAATGGTACTTGGGCTCCAACAGCTGCAGATAAAATGGAAGAATTTTTAGATAATGAAATGAAATTAATAGACGTTCTACCTGAACAAGTAAATATAGTTTCATCATTAAAATCTGCAAAAGAACCAGATATGGATGCTTTAGTTGACGGAATTTTTGAATCAATGAAGAAAAGAAGAGAAGAAGTTCAAAAAGCTAAAGATCAAAAATAAAAATTAAATTTAAAACTGTCACAGGAAACTGTGGCAGTTTTTTTGTAAATCTTATATAATAATTTTATAGTTTAAAAAGATTTGAGGTTTATATGAAAAAAAATTTAAAATTAAGAGCGGAAAATTTTAAAATTAAAATTGGAAATATATCTTATAACAAGAAAAAAATAAAAGAAACGATAAAAAGAGCAAATGATGATTTGGTAAATATTTTGCTTTTGCCAGAGCTCTGTCTTACTGGAGCAAGTTTGTATGATGGATTTGCGAATGATGATATTTTGGAAGAATGCCTTGATGCTTTATTTGATTTGAAAAAATTTTCAAAAAATATTGATACTTTGTTTTCTGTTGGACTTCCTGTAAAAGAGGGAAGAAAAATAATTGATATGGTATTTTTATTAAAAGAAGGCGATATTATTGGAGGATTTTTTAAAGATAATTTTAAAGACCACGAAAAATATGTCTTTGACACTCCAGAAGAAGATGAATTTATTAAGATAAAAGATGAATATGTTCATCTATATAATAAATCATATATAGAAATTAACGATATAAAAATAGCCGTAAGCGTAGGAGAAAATGAGGAGAAAAATATTCCCGATTCATTAATTTCTAAGTCAAAAAATAATATAGATATAATTTTAAATCCATCAGCAAATACTAGATATATAGGCTCAAAAAAAGATATAGAAGATAAAATTAAATTTTTGTCAAAAGATACAATTTACCTATATTCAAGCACAGGACTTGGAGAAAGTTCAACCGATTTTGTTTATGAAGGCTTAAATATTATTGGAGAAAATGGAAAAATTAAAGAAAGTAAGAGAGATGAATTCGTTGATTTATGTTCATATTTTGATATAAGTCAAAATACTACAGAAGAATTTTTTGATTTTAAAAATAAGCCAAGTCTTTCATATTGGGATAAATTTCCTTATTTGCTTGATGATAAAAAAATCTATGTGGAAGATGCTTTTGATATAGTAACAAGAGCTTTAATTCAAAGAATGGAGGCAATTTCTTGCAAAAAAGTTATCTTGGGACTAAGTGGTGGACTTGATTCAACCATGGCACTTTTATTTATAGTAAAAGCATTCGAAAAGATGAATTTGCCAAAAGAAAAAATTCTTTTATACACAATGCCAGCCTTTGGAACAAGCAAAAGAACAAAATCAAATGCCTTTAAGCTTGCAGAAGCTTTTGAAATAAAATTAAATGAAATTGTAATAAAAGATGCAGTAAATATTCATCTAAAGGATATTGGCCATGATGGAAAAACTCAAGATATAGCCTACGAAAATGCTCAAGCAAGAGAAAGAACTCAAATTTTATTTGATATAGGAAATATGGAAAATGCTCTAGTAATAGGAACTGGAGATAAGTCAGAAATTTCCCAAGGCTTTGCAACCTACAACGGCGATCACATGTCATCCTATGCAGTTAATGCCTCTTTGACAAAGACTGAGTTAAGATATATTGTTTCCTATCTTGTAGAAAATACAAAAAATCAAAAATTAAAAGAAGTTTTGGATGATATATTAAAAACTCCAATTTCTCCAGAGCTAAAAAATGAAAATGAAGAAAAAATCAGCCAAAAAACTGAAGATATAATAGGCCCTTATGAATTAATAGATTTTTTCACATTTGAATTTTTGGAAAATTCATCAGTAGAAGAAATATATGAAAAAGCAAAAGTTGCTTTCAAAGACGACTATGACAAAAAAACCATAAAAAAATGGCTTAAATCATTTTATAAAAGACTAATTACAAGTCAATTTAAAAGGTCAGTTTCAGTAGACGGCCCAGCCATATCACAAAAATCATTCTCCCCAAGAAGAGGATACTTGTTAGCCTCAGATATGTCTGCAGAAGTTTTTCTAGAAAGAATAGAAAATTTAGATGAATAAAATAATAATTTTTATAATATTTTGCCTAATTTTACTTCTTTTCTCATACATTTACTATCAATGCAAGTGGGCAAAAGAAGTAAAGCAAGATATATACAGCAAAAAAATAAAAAATAAAATAAAAATAACACAAATTAGTGATTTTCATTCAAATAAATTAAAAAATATGGAATATTTTAAGGAAAAAATCCTAGAATTTAATCCGGATTTTATAATTTTGACAGGAGATATAAACGATTACGGAGAAGAAAAGAAATTTAATAGGGCAATAGACTTTCTAGAGAAGCTTTCAAAATTAGAAATAAAAACCTATTATATAACAGGAAATCACGAAGAAGCAGGCCCTATGCTTGACGAATTTATAGAAAAAATCAAAAGGCTTGGTATAAAATATTTAAAAAATGAGGGAGAATATTTAAAAATTAGGGACGAAAATATTTATATTTACGGAGTAAGCTATAATAATTTTTCATTAAAAAATTACAAAGCAAAAGATGAAAATTTAAATATAATATTAAGTCATTTTTCTAAAAACATAAGAGATAATTTAGACGATACAATGGATATAATTTTTTCAGGTCATACCCACGGAGGACAAGTTAGATTTCCATTTTTGGGAGCTTTGCTAGCACCTGGGGAAGGATATTTTCCAAAATTTGATAAAGGATTATTTAAATATAAAAATTCACAAATTTATATAGATTCAGGACTAGGAAATACCTTTATGGATTTGAGATTTTTAAATAGGATACAGTTTTCCAATATCACTATCATGCGCCAATAGTTTAATGGTAAAACAAAAGTGTCCGAAGCTTAAGATAGGGGTTCAATTCCTCTTTGGCGTGCCAAAAAATAGACTGAAGTAAATTTACTTCAGTCTATTTTTTATTTATTTTCTTTTATATACAAAATCAAATCTTCAATCAATTCTTCTTTTTTCTTATAAATTCTTGGTTTTTTGAATTTATTTCCATTTTTATCTACGTAGGAAAGTCCTGTTACGAGTTTGTTTATATATAAAAAATCATTTTGAAATATGTCTTTTTTCATTGGTGGAAATTTATCTTCTTTGTCATTTCCTCCAAGTCTTATATCTGTGTAGAGTTGAAAAATTTGAAGACCTTTTTCAAATGCAATTCCCATCTCTGCTGCAAGGCCTAAATCTTGTGTGTCCATCAATCCTACTAATATATCTGCATTTTTAAGTCTTTCGTAGTCTGCTAATAGTATATCGTAATTTGATGTAAAGCCTGCTGATTTGTCGTTTATTTGTAAATTTTTTGCAGGATTATAAATTTCTATATCTGAAAATTCATTTTCAAGGGCCTTTTGAATTTCTAGTGCTTGCCATCTTTGTCCTTCTGTAAATAAATCACAACCTAAATATATTTTCATATTACCACCTTTCATAAGTATATTATAGCACAAAAAAATAAGGGCGAACCCTTATTTAAATTGTATATTTATTGTATAATCTTCAAGACTATTGTCTATGTTGATTATATCTTTTATTGCTTTTTCACATTTTTTGTTGGCTTCTATCAAGATTCCTTTGTCTATTGCTCTTTTTTCTACTGATTTTTTTTGATTTTTGGCAAAGTCATTGTAGTCTTCAACTTTAATTGGATTAAAAATTGATGTTTTTTGGTCGAAAATTTTTAGGGAATCTTCGTAAATTTCGTGGGATAAAATTTTTGATTTTGGTAATTTTATATTTATTGTTTTTCCTGAAACCTTTACGTCCATTTTTTCAAGATCTACTCCACAAGAAATCATTCCATCATAAGAAACTATAAATTTCTTTTGGGTAAATGGTATATCGTAGCCATAAAATTTATTTGAATTTTCAAATTGTCCCATATTTGTGTAGGAATATTTTAAACTTGTTAGCTCTTTTGCATTTTCTATTCTATTTTCTATTAATTTGTTGTCTATTTTATTTTCATTTTTTGAAGAAAAATAATTGAAAGAAAATAATAAACAAACGGCTAAAAGAATTACTATAATAATATTTTTTATTTTTGACATTTTTGCTCCTTTATTCATAATTAATATTATCTTATTATAAATATAATGAATTACAAGTCGTAAATGAAAAATATTAAAATTTATCAAAAAACTTTCTTGACAATTAAAATTTACCTTGGTATTATGAATTTGAACGAAGAATAGGCTCATTGAAATGGGCGAAAGTGTACCTAGGGATCTGTTTTTTTCAAGACCGAGCGGTACGGATATTTTTAAGTATTACACCAGAGGGACAAAAGCCCAGGAGGATAGGTTTCGTAGCCTGTCCTTCTGGGCTTATTTTTTGTAAAAATTTTTAAGGAGAAAAAAATGAATACAATCTACGAAGGTAAGACAAAAAATTTGGTTGAAGAAGATGGAAAATACTTTTGTTTATTTAAGGATACTATGACAGGAACTGATGGAGTATTTGATACTGGTGGAAATCAAGTTGCTGGCGAAAAAGAAGGCGCTGGTCAAGAGTGTCTTAAAGTTTCTAAATTTTTCTTTGAAAAAATAAATGAGGCTGGTGTAAAAACTCATTATCTTGGAGCGGACCTTGATAAAAATCTTATGGAAATTGAAAAGTGTACAGTTTTTGGAAAAGGTTTAGAAGTTATTACAAGATTTAAAGCTGTTGGCTCTTTTATGAGAAGATATGGTCTTTATGCAACTGAAGGACAAGATCTTGATGCTTATTCTGAAATTACTTTAAAAGATGATGATCGCGAAGATCCACTTATAACAGAAGATGGATTGGTTGAATTAAATATTTTATCTCACGATGAATACAAAAAAATTATAGAAGAAAATAAAAAAGTTGCAAGACTTGTAAAAGATATTTTGGCTGAATATGGACTTGATTTGTATGATATAAAATTTGAATGGGGCAGACTTGCTTCAAGCGGAGAAGTTGTTTTGATTGATGAAGTTTCTGGTGGAAATATGAGAGCTTACAAAGATGGAGATTATATTGAACCTATGGAATTGTCAAAATATTTGGGACTTTAATAAGGAGTTTATATGAAAGTTTCTATAATTATGGGCTCTTTGTCTGATAGTCCAATCGCTGATAAGGTTGTTTCAAAATTAATGGAATTTGGAATTGATTACGAAGTTAAAGTAATTTCTGCTCACAGAGCTTTAAAAAGTTTAGAAAAATATGTAAAAGAAAGCGAAGATGAAAGCGAAGTTTATATTGGAATTGCTGGAAAGGCTGCTCATTTATCAGGAGTAATTGCAGCTTTGACAACAAGACCTGTAATTGGAATTCCTGCAAAATCATCTCATCTTGGTGGACTTGAAGCTTTACTTTCTACTGTAGAAATGCCAAGTGGCGTTCCTGTTGCAACTGTTGCAATCGGTGGAGGAGAAAATGCTGCAATTTTGGCTACAGAAATTCTTGCAATAAAATATGATTCTTTAAGAGAAAAATTAAAGGATATGAGAATAAAAATGAAAGAAACTATAGATAATTCTGAATATGAATATAAGGCAAATAAATGAGTGGAATTGTAGGAATATTTTCAAAAAAGAAATATAAAAATGTTTTTCCCGAATTATACTCTGGCCTCTATGCAATCCAACATAGAGGCCAAGAGTCAATGGGAATATCACTTCTTGCTCATGAAAAATTATCAGAAATTAGAGGTAAGGGAGAAATCGCCAACAATATTAGCCTAGATAATATTTCAACTCTTGCAGGAAATGTTGGTCTTGGTTATGTAAAATATAGATTTGCTGAAGATGATAAATCTCTTATGCCTATGCCATGGTTATTTTATCCTAAAAATTCAAATTTTAAAAATTTGATTGCAATTGATGGAAAATTTCTTGATGAAACAAGTCCTGAAGATGTTGTAAATAAATTAAATTCGAATAATATAGATGAAATTATACAATTTATAAACAATTTAAAGGGAGCATATTCTATTATTCTTGTAAATGGAAATAGGATGATTGCGATTAGAGATCCTTATGGAATTAAAAATCTTTGCGTTGGTAAAAAAGAAGATTCTTATATAGTTGCAAGCGAATCTTGTGTGATTGAATCAATTGATGGGCAACTTTGTCATGAATTAAAACCAGGAGAAATTTATATAGTTGACGATAATGGAGAAGAATCCTATTTTGCAAAAGAGCTTTCTAATTCTCCTTGCATTTTTGATTTTGTTTATACTGCAAGACCGGATTCTTCAATAAATGGTGTTAGCGTCTATGATGCAAGAATTAAAATGGGAGAAATTCTTTACAAAGAACATCCTGTTGATGCGGATATTGTTGTTGGAAGTCCTGATAGTGGATTAATTTCAGCTGTTGGATTTTCGCGTGCATCAAATATAAAATACGAAAGAGCAATAGTAAGAAATAGATATATAAATAGAACATTTATTCTTCCAACAAATTCAATGAGAAAAAAAGGAATAAGAATTAAATTAAATCCAATAAAACATCTTATTGAAGGAAAAAGAGTTGTTCTTGTGGATGATTCAATTGTAAGAGGAAATACTATAAAAAGAGTAATAGAAATATTGAGAGAGTCAGGAGCAAAGGAAGTCCACATTAGGATTGCATCTCCTCAAGTAATAAAAGAAGAAACTTTTACATTTGATGTGCCAGACAAAGATCATTTAATTAGTAACAACAGAAGTGTAGAAGAAGTTAGAAAAATTATAGGAGCAGATTCTTTGGGATTTATTTCCCTAGAAGGATTAAGACAAGCTTGTGGAAATAAAACATATTACGAAAATTGTTTTAATGGATATAACCCTTTAGAAAGGATATAAAATGCCAATAAATTATAAAGACGCTGGAGTCGATGTAGCTAACGGTCAAAAAGAAGTCGAACTTATAAAAAAATTAGTAGAAAAAACTCAATCAGAAAATGTTTTGAGCAAACTTGGAGGATTTTCTGGTTTATTTAGTTTGGAAAATTTAAATATAAAAAATCCGGTTTTGGTTTCAGGGACAGATGGAGTTGGAACTAAAGTTATACTTGCTCAGATGATGGACAAGCACGATACAATTGGAATTGATTGCGTGGCAATGTGCGTAAATGATATTCTTTGCCAAGGAGCAAAGCCCTTATTTTTTCTAGATTATATAGCATGTGGCAAACTTGTTCCAGAAAAAATGGAAAAAATTGTAAAAGGAGTAGCTGACGGATGCCTTCAAGCTAATTCTTCTTTGATTGGCGGAGAAACTGCAGAAATGCCAGGTCTTTATAAGGAAAATGACTATGACCTTGCAGGTTTTTGTGTAGGAATACTTGATAAAGAAAAAATAATTACTGGAGAAAAAATTAAAAAAGGCGATCATATTTTTGGTTTAAAATCTTCAGGAATTCATTCAAATGGCTATTCTCTTGTAAGAAAAATTGTTTTAGAAAAAGAAAAATTATCTTTGGATGAAAAAATTGAAGAACTTGATACAAGCCTTGGAGAAGAATTATTAAAACCAACCAAAATTTATGTGAAAGAAATTTTAGACCTTCTTGAAAAAATTGAAATAAATGGCCTAAGCCATATTACTGGTGGTGGATTTTATGAAAATATTCCAAGAATGATTCCAGATGGACTTTGTGCAAAAATTGATGTGAGAAATATTCCTCTTCCAAAAATATTTTCACTATTAGAAAAATGGGGAGAGCTTGACAAAAAAGATATGTACGAAACTTTCAACATGGGCGTAGGACTTGTTTTTGCAGTCGATAAAAAAGATATTGAAAAAGTTAAAGAAATAATTGATGAAGATGAGCTTTTGGACCTTGGAGAGGTTATAGAAAATGATGAAAAAATCGACCTCAAATTCTAAAAAAATTGCAGTTTTGATCTCAGGCTCAGGAACAAATCTTCAAGCTATAATTGATTCTTGCCAAAATAAAATTATTAATGGGAAAATATCTATAGTAATTTCAAACAAAGAAAATGCTTACGGGCTTACAAGAGCAAAAAATGCCTCAATTAAAACATTGGTTTGCAAAGATAATGATATTTTGCTTGATACTTTAATAAAAGAAAAAATCGATCTTGTTGTTCTTGCAGGCTATCTTAAAATTTTACCTCAAAAAATAATTGACAAGTTTGAGTCAAGAATTATTAATATCCATCCATCCCTTATACCATCATTTTGTGGGATGGGATTTTATGGAAGAAAGGTTCACGAAAAAGTCTATGAAAAAGGAGTGAAATTTACTGGAGCAACCACTCATTTTGTTACAAAAGATGCAGATGATGGCCCAATAATTTATCAAGAAATTGTAAAAATTGACCAAGAAGATACAATCGATGATATAGCAAAAAATGTTTTGGAAAAAGAACACGAGATTTTGATAAAATCAGTAAAAGATTTTTGTGATGATTTATTTTACATAAAAAATAATAAGGTTTTCTTAAAAAAATAGGAGTTTTTGATGAAAGTTTTAATAATTGGAAATGGTGGAAGAGAACATGCACTTGCTTGGAAAATTTCACAATCAAAAAAAGTAGACCAAATATTTATGGCAAAAGGAAATGCTGGCACTAATTCTTTTTGCAAAAATATAAATATCGAACCAACAGATATAAAATCCTTGGTTGATTTTTCTAAAAAAGAAAAAATTGATCTTACAATTGTAGGACCAGAAGATCCTTTATGTATGGGAATTGTAGATGAATTTGAAAAAAATAATCTTAAAATTTTTGGACCAAACAAAGAATGTGCAAAATTTGAAAAATCAAAAAAATTTACCAAAAATTTCCTAGAAAAATATAAGATACCAACAGCAAAATATAAATCTTTTGAAAATTTTGACAATGCCTTAAATTCCCTAAAAGATTTTTCCTATCCTTTAGTAATAAAAGCTGATGGGCTTTGTCTTGGAAAAGGCGTTATAATTTGCGAAGACGAAAAAAAAGCTAAAGAAAGTCTTGATGATATTTTTAATAAAAAAATATTTGGCGATGAGGGAAAAACTGTTGTAATCGAAGAATTTTTGAAAGGCGAAGAAGCTTCACTTTTGTGTTTGGTGTCAAACAATAAATTATTTCCATTAGAAACTTGCAAAGACCACAAGCAAATTTACGATGGAAACAAAGGTCCAAATACTGGAGGAGTTGGAACATATTCTCCAAGTAAATTTTCGCAAAAAACAGGGGAAAATATAGAAATAATTTTAAAGCAAATTGAAAAAGGACTGGATGATTCAAAACTTTCTTACAATGGAATTTTGTTTATTGGATTTATGATTGATAAAGATAAACCAAAAATATTAGAATTTAACGTAAGATTTGGAGATCCAGAAACAGAAACCCTAATGCCAAGACTTGAATCAGACCTTGTAGAAATTATAGAAAAAACTCTTGATAAAAATCTAAAAAAAGAAGATATAAAATGGTCAGATGATTATTCCCTATCATTAATTCTTGTTTCAGATGGTTATCCATTAAAATATGAAAAAAATAAAGAAATAAGTGGACTTGAAGATGTAAAAAATTCAATTATTTTTCACAATGGAACAAAATTAGAAAATGGAAAAATTTTATCAAATGGTGGACGAGTTCTTACAATAAACGCAAAAGCAAAAACTTTAGAACTTGCAAGAAAAATCGCCTACGATGATTGCGAAAAAATAAAATACGAAAATAAATATTATAGAAAAGATATTGGATTAAATTAGCTAGTTTAACTAGCTTTTTTTATTTGATTAATTTATTTATTAATTTTTATGTAAGATAAAGAACAAACAAAAATGAAAAATAATTTGCAATATGTTATAATAAAACATATAATTGTTTTTAAAAAAATATAGAAAGGAAAATTTATGAGAATTAATACAATTTGGATTACAGGAGCTCATGGAAGACTTGGGTCAACTCTTGTAAGATATTTAGATCCTTTGGAAGCTGAAATAATTGCAACTGACAAAGATGAAGTTGATATTACAAAACAAGAAGAAGTAAATTTGTTTGTAGATAGAAATAGACCAAAAATAATTATCAATTGTTCGGGCATTACAAATAGATTAAAATGCGAAAATGATCCTGATAAAGCATATTTGTTAAATGCTTTGGGAGCAAAAAATATTGCTATTGCGTCAAATAGGGTTAGAGCAAAACTTGTTCAATTATCAACAGCAGATGTTTTTGATGGACAAACAATTCATCCATACAAAGAAATTGATAAGGCAAATCCAAATACAGTTTATGGAAAAAGTAAATTTTTGGGGGAAGAATTTGTAAAAAATTTTGCTAATAGATATTTTATAGTTAGGGTATCAAGACTTTATTCAAAAGAAAATAATTTGGTTGAATCAATTATTGAACAAGCAAAAAATGGTATGGTTAAAGTGCCAAAATCAAGATATGGTTCGCCAACATCAGCCTATGAGCTTTCAAAATTTTTGATTTCAATAATGGGAACTAATGCCTATGGAATTTATCATGCTTCATGTGAGGGGACTTGTTCCTTTAGAGCTTTTGCTCAAAAAATTATTGATATTACAAAAATTGATGCAAAGGTAGAAGAAGTTAGAGATTCTGATAGAATTGATTTTGAACCAGCCTTTAGGGGAATAGATAATTATTTTTTAAATCTTTTGGACAAAAATACTTTTTCAACTTGGGAAGATGCCTTAAAAGATTACCTGAGAAGGGAGTATGGTTATGAAAGCTAAATCTAATAAAAAATTAGGCTTAACTTCTAAAATTTTTATTGCCCTAATTTGTGGAATGATTCTTGGAATTGTAATGCATTATTTTGTACCAAAAGGTCATATTAAAGATGATATTATAATTGATGGAATTTTTTATTTATTAGGTCAAATGTTTATAAGAGCTATGCAAATGCTAGTTGTGCCATTGGTATTTTTTTCAATCGCTGATGGCTGCAGAAATATGGGAGATACAAAAACTCTTGGAAAAGTTGGAATAAGAATTGTATTATTTTATCTTTTGACAACAGCCCTTGCAATAATTATTGCTCTTTCTTTGGCGTCAATTATAAATCCTGGAAAAGGAATGAATATGGAGTTGGGTTCAAATGAATTTAATATGGACGCTGGAGAAAAAACTTCAATGAAAGATACGCTTTTAAATATGATTCCAACAAATCCTATTGAAGCTTTGGCAAAAGGCGATATGCTTCAAATAATTATTTTTGCAGTTATAGTTGGACTTTTGATTGCAGGAATGGAAGATAGGATGGAAACTTTGGGAAATATAATTACAGAAATGAATGAATTAATGATGAGTATGACAATGGCTGTAATGAAACTTGCACCAATAGGAGTATTTTTCTTAATAGCAAGAACATTTTCAAATCTTGGTTACGATGTAATTTTGTCTATGCTTTCATATATGATTTCTGTAATTTTGGGACTTGCTTTCCAACTTCTGATAGTTTATATGCTGCTTTTGACGATTTTTGTAAGAGTAAATCCATTTGCTTTTCTAAAAAAATATTTTCCAGTTATGACTTTTGCATTTTCAACCGCATCATCAAATGCAACAGTTCCATTAAATATTCAAACTCTAGAAGATATTGGAGTTGATAAAAAAATTTCTTCATTTACAATTCCTTTGGGAGCGACAATAAATATGGATGGAACTGCAATAATGCAAGGAGTAGCTGTAGTATTTATTGCAAATGCTTATGGAATTGATTTAACGTTGAATGATTATTTAACTGTAATATTAACAGCGACGATTGCATCAGTCGGTACAGCAGGAATTCCATCAGTAGGACTTGTTACTTTATCAATGGTCTTGTCATCAGTTGGACTTCCAGTAGAAGGAATTGCTATGATAATGGGAATAGATAGAATTTTGGATATGGCAAGAACAGCAATAAACACAACAGGAGATGCATCGGGAACAATTATAGTTGCAAATTCTGTAAATGCATTTAATAAAGAAAAATTTAATAAAAGAGTTTAAAATAAAAAAAGTTGGTAAAGAATTTTCTTTATCAACTTTTTTATTTATTTAATTTTTTTTTGACACTGTGGACAAATTCCTGTAAATTCAAAACTGTGCCCTTTGATTACAAAGCCAGTATCTTTTTCTATCTCTTCTTCAATTTCATGGATTGGGCAATTTTCTATTATAAATTTTTTATTACAAGAAATACACCTTATAAAATGTTTGTGATTATTAGAATTTAATTGAAAATAAGAAATGCCATCTGTATTTGTATTTTTTAAAAGGAGATTTATCTCTTCCAATGTATTTAAATTTCTATAAATTGTTGAAAGATCCATATTGATATTTTCTTCTTTTAATTTTTCTAAAATTTCTTCTGCAGAAATTGGATCATCATTTTCAATTATCTTTTCTAAAATTATTTTTCTTTTTTCAGTAACACGAATCTTATTTTGCTTTAGTAAATCTTCTGCTTTCACAATCTCACCTCTATAAATATATTACCATATTGACAAAAAATGAAACAGCTATATAATATTCTTTGCAAATGATTTGCAATAAAAGGAGGAAAAATGAAAAAGAAAATTTTAGCAATAATTTTGGTTTTCGGAATTTTTGTTACAGGATGTGCAAAAAATAATGAAAAATCAAATATAAATTCAAATAATTCAAATCAAACAAGTCAAAGTGAAAATAAAGATAAAGAAACAATTTATGCTTCTTTTTATCCAATTTATAATATAACAAAACAAATTGCAGGAGATAAATTCAATGTAAAATCTTTTACAAATTTAAATACAGAAGTTCATGATTTTGAACCATCTGCAAAAGATATGGCAGATTTGTCAAAGGCAAAAGTATTATTTTTAAATGGAGCAGGACTTGAATCTTGGCAAGAAAAAATAGCAGAATCTTCAAAAGTTGAAATTGTTGATACTTCTAAAGGAATTAATTTAATAGAAAATACGCATGAAGATGAAAAAGAACATGATAAAAAACGTGAAGATAGACCTAAATCTTGTTGTGACGCTCCTCATTATCACGAATCTTTAGATGAAGATGAAAAAGAGGATGTAGATAATCATGAAGATAATGAAAAACATGAAGATAGCGAAAAAGAAGAACACGAACATGAAGATGGAGAAGAACACCACCATCATGGAGCATATGATCCTCACATTTGGTTATCTCCAAAAAATGGAATAATTCAAGCAAAAAATATAGCAGAAAAACTTTCAGAAATTGATCCAGAAAATAAAGATTATTATATGGGAAATTTTGAAAAAATAAAAAAAGAGCTTGAAGAAATTGATAAAGAATATGAAAAAAAATTAGAAAATAAAGAAAATAAAAAATTCTTAGTAGACCACGAGGCATTTTCTTATCTTGCTCGTGATTATGGTTTAATTCAAGTTCCGCTTACATCAATAACTTCAACAAGTGAAACTGATGCAAAAACTATGAAAAATGCAATTGATTATGTAAAAAAAGAAAAAATCACTGCAATTTTTTATGAAAAAGGCGAGTCTGATAAAAATGTAAAGACTTTGGCAGATGAATTATCTCTTGACGCAAAAGCTATAAATACTATAGAATATGCAAGTGATGATGATTTAAAAAATGAAAAAACTTATCAAGAATTGATAAGAGAAAATTTTGAAATAATGGAAAGTAGTTTAAAATAAATGAAAGATATAGAAGTTAAAGATGTAGTCTTTTCTTATGGCAAGGATGAAGTTTTAAATAAAGTTAGTTTTGATTTGAATAAAGGCGATTTTTTGACTATTCAAGGAGAAAATGGCTCTGGTAAATCAACTTTAATAAAATTAATTTTAAAGGATTTGAAAAAAGATTCGGGAGAGATTAAATTATTTGGGACAAATATAGAAGATTTTAATGCTTATTCAAAAATTGGCTATGTACCACAAGTAAATGATTTAAACAAACTTGCCTTTCCAGTAACAGGAGAAGAATTTGTAATTTTAAATTTGTATAAGAAATTTAATATTTTTAACAGACCAAGCAAAAAATGCTATCAAAAGGTTCGTGATATTTTTGAAATTTTAAATATTGAAAATCTTTTGCATATTCCTTTCAATCAACTTTCAGGAGGGCAGGCTCAAAAAGTTATGATAGCAAGGGCAATGGTAAATAATCCAGAGGTTTTGCTTTTGGATGAGCCAACAGTTGGTGTTGATGAAAAATCAAAAAGAGACTTTCTTAAACTTCTAGCTCACTTAAATGATAAACACAAAATTTCAATTTTGATGATAAGTCATGAAATGGATGTTGTTAGAGAATTTTCTAAAAGAGAAATAAGGATAAAAAATGGAAGGATAGTTGATGCTTAGTTATGAATTTATGCAAAGGGCAATTTTAGTTGGGCTTATGCTTGCAATAATAATTCCTATGATTGGAATTGTTATGGTAAACAGGAGGACTTCTATGATTGGAGATGCCTTATCTCACACAGCCCTTTCGGGAGTTGCTCTGGGTTTAATTATTGGAATAAATCCAGTTTTTACTTCAATAATAATTTGTATTGTTGCAAGTTTTGCAATTGAAATAATTAGGAAAAAATTTAAAAGTTTTGGCGATATGGCAACGGCTATTATTATGAGTCTTGGAATTGGACTTGCAGGAATTTTATCAGATTTTACACCAGGTGGAACAAGTTTTGAATCATTCTTATTTGGTTCAATAACAAGTGTTACGAGTGAAGACGTAATTATTGTAAGTGTAATTTTTATTCTTGTTTTATTTTTTAGCCTTTATTTATATTATCCGCTTTTGTATAATTCAATTAGCCCTTTGATGGCAAATCTTTCTGGAATTAATTCAAAATTAATTTCTAGCATTTTTACATTTTTGACAGCCATTACTGTGGCAATTTCTACAAAAACTGTAGGAGCTTTGATGATTTCGTCATTGATGGTTCTGCCAGTTGCAAGTGGGCTTTTGATTTCAAAATCTTATAAAGAAACTTTTATAAAATCAATTATAATTGCAATAATTTATATGATGGCAGGAATAAGTGCAAGTTTTTATCTTGGAATAAAACCAGGTGGTGCCATAGTGGTTATTGCAGTTTTTGGAATGATAATTTCTCTAATAATTCAAAAAATTTTAAAAAGATAGGTTCGCCTGTCTTTTTTTTGTGGAAATTTTCTATGATATAATTAATTTAGAATGAAAAATAGAAAGGTTTGATATGAAAATTATAATTTCGCCTGCAAAAAGGTTTAAACATTTTGAAAATGAAAATACACAAGGACTTTTGTTTGAAGACGAAACAAAAGAATTAGTTGAAAATTTAAAAAAATATTCAATAAATGATTTAGCAAATATGTTTTTTTGCAATGATGATCTTGCTATAAAAGCTTATTATGATTACAAGGATTTTGATTTTGAAAATTTAAAAAATCCAGCGATTTTTTCTTATGATGGACTTGTTTTTAAGCAATTTAAAAAAGAAGATTTTAATGACTTAGAATATTTGAATGATCATGTTTATATTATTTCTGCCTTATACGGTTTGTGCAAGCCTTTTACAGGAATTTCTGATTATAGACTTTATATGGATTCAAAAGGAGTAGATATGTATGGATTTTGGGCTGATAAAATTTACAAAAAAGCCTTTGAGGATGAAAATTTTATTATAAATTTGGCGAGTGCTGAATACGCTAAGCTCATAAAAAAATATTTGAAAAAAAATCAAAAATTTTTGACCTTGACCTTCAAAGAAAATAGAAATGGAAAAATTCGTTCAATTGTTTCATATACAAAACAAATGCGTGGGAGAATGTTAAAATATTTAATTAATAATAAAATTTCAGATACTGAAGAAATTAAAAAAATAAATCTTTGTGATTATATTTATGATCCAATTAATTCAACAAAAGATGAGTATATTTTTGTGAGGGAAAATAAATGAAATTATTACATTTATCAGATCTTCATATAGGAAAATCAATAGGCTCATATTCTTTGCTAAAAGATCAAAAATTTTGTCTTGACCAAATTTTAAAAATTATTAAAGATGAAAAAGTAGATATTGTTTTGATTGCAGGAGATATTTTTGATACAGCTATTCCAAATAATGAAGCTATGAAAGTCTATTCTGATTTTGTGGATGAAATTATTTTTAATTTGAAGAAAAAAATTATAGCAATTTCTGGAAATCATGATTCGGGAAAAAGGCTTGAAATTTCTAAAAGTTTTTTTGAAAAAAATTCTTATTATATTTATGGAAATTCTTCTGATGAAAAAATTTCTTTTGATGATGAATATGGTAAAGTTAATTTTTATCCGATTCCTTATATTTCCCTTGCAAGGGCAAAAAATGAAATTGATTCAAATATAGAAAATTTTACTGACCTTTATAAAGTTTTATTAAAAAATATAGATTATAAGGATAGGAATGTTTTGATTACTCATTGTTATGCAAATGAAAAGCCGTATGAAGATGAAAAAATAGAAGGAGAAAAACCTCTTACAATTGGTGGAAATGATGCTATGGATGCTCATTTATTTAAAAATTTTGATTATGTAGCTTTAGGTCATCTTCATAGGAAGCACTTTGTCCTTGATGAAAAAATTAGGTATTGTGGGACTTTTATGAAATATTCATTTTCTGAAATAAATCAAAAAAAATCAGTAACTGTTATTGATTTAAAAGAGGATTTAAAAATAAAAGAAATTGAAATTAAACCTTTAAATGATTTTGAAAAAATTTGTGATTATTTTGAAAATATTTTGAAAATGGAAAATTCAAATGCTTATATAGAATTTACTTTAAAAGATGATAAGCCAATAGATTCTCCGATGGCGAAATTAAAAATGAAATTTCCTCATGCAGTTTCAATAAAGTACGAAAAATCAATAAATATTGAAAAAGATGAGGATATTGATATTGATTTTGAAGAATTATCAAGCATGGAAATATTTGAAGAATTTTATAAGTTTAAGATGAATGAAAAAATGACAGATTTAGAAAAAGAAATACTTAAAAAGGTGATACAATGAAGCCAGTAAAACTTGAAATGTACGGATTTATGACCTACAAAAATAAAACTTTTATAGATTTTACAAAAATATATGATTCCAAAATTTTCATAATTTCAGGAGATACTGGAAGTGGAAAAACTACAATTTTTGATGCTATAAGCTTTGCACTTTTTGGAGAAATTCAAAGAGAAGGATTTAATTCGAACGATATTAGAAGTGATTTTCTAGGTGGAGATGATCCTATAACTTATGTAGATTTTTATTTTGAAATTGATGGAAAAAATTATAGGATAAAAAGAATTCCAAATCAAAAAGCAAAAAAATCAAGAGCAAATGTCAATGTTTCTCACAGCGTAGAATTTTATAAAATCGAAAATGAAAAGGAAATTCTAATATCTGATGGACCACAAAAAACAGATAAAAAAATAATTGAAGTAATCGGACTTGATTATAATCAATTAAATAGGGTTATGATTCTTGCGCAAGGAGAATTTTCAAAATTTTTAAAATCAAATTCAGATGAAAAAGCTGAGCTTTTGTCAAAAATTTTTTCGTCTTATCTTTACAAGGAAATAGAAGAAAAACTGAAAGAAGCAAGCAAAAATTCAAAGAGAAATTTGGATATGATTTCTAATAGCTTGGAAAATGAAATTGTAAAAAATGAACTCTTAGAAGATAAAGTTGATGATGAGTTAATAAAGCTTAAAGATTTTCAAAAAATTATAGATATTATAGAAGATTTGCTTTTAGAAAGTGAAAAAAATATTCAAATAAAAAATGATGAGAAATTATCTCTAAACAAAAATCTAGAAAATGAAAATTCCAAGCTAAATTTCTATGAAAAAGAAAATGAACAAATAGAAAATTACCAAAATTTATTTAAAGAAAAAGAAAAACTTTTAGAAGATGAATCTTTTTATAAAAATTTAAAGAAAGATTTGGCTTACGCAGAAAAATCTATAGGAGTTAAACCATATTACGATTCTTTTCTTGACTTAAATAAAAGCCAAAAAGATTTGAAAATAAAATTAGATTTTGAAAATGAAAATTTAAAGGCCATTGAAAAAGAATTGAAAGAAAATAAAACTTATCTTGGAAATAAGGATGAGCTTTTAAAAATCATCGACCAAAAGAAAGAAAATATAGTAAAAAATCTTGAAATTTTAAATAAATTTGAAAATCTACAAAAAATTAAAGATGAATTAGATAAAAATAAAAAAGCATTTGAAGATGGAAAAATTTATAAAAAATCCATAGAAAATAATTTAAAAGAAAAAGAAAAAATAAATGAAAAAATAAGAAAAAAATCAGATGAATTGCTAGAGTTTTCTAGAAATCTTGAAAAAATGACAAAGAAAAGCCACAATGCCTATCAAAAAGTTTTTGAATGTCAAAGTCTTTATGAAAAAGCGCTAATTAATGATGAAAAAATTAAAAATTTAAATGATGAAAAAATTCAATTTGATAAGGCAAATAAAGCTTATGAAAAAGCAAAAATCTTATTAGATAGGGCAAAAGAGAACAAAAAATCTATACAAATAAATGAATTTAGGAAAGATTTAAAAGAAAAAGGAATTTGTCCGATTTGTGGAAGGATTTATAAGGGAGAAATTGAGTTTTTAGAATCTTTTGACCTTGATATAGAAAAAATTGAGAAAGATTTTTTTGATTTGGAATTAAAAATTAATCTTTCTAAAGATAAAATTTCAGATTTGGAAAAATCAATAGATTTTAATATGGAAAAGGCGGAAGATATTGAAAAAAATCTTCAAAATTATAAAAATGAACATGAAAAATTAAAAAAATCTTACGACAAATCCAATCAAGAATATAAAAAAGAAATAAGATACAAAAAAGATTTGGAAAAAGAAGCTTTTGAGATTGAAAAAATAATTGGAGATTTAGAGAATAAATTAGAAAATTTAGGTAATTTGAACAATATAGAAGAGCTTGAAAATAAATTTAAAATAAAAAAAGAAGAGCTTGATGATTTTGATGAAAAAAAAGTTATTGAAAATGTAAATTTTGACAAAAAATTTGTCGAAAATGAAGAAAGAAGAATTAAAAAGATTGATGAGAAAATAAAAAACTTAGAAAAGGAAAAATCTTCATCAAATTCAAAGGTAGAATCACTTACATCTTATATAAAAATAAATCAAGAAAAAATTTTAAAGGCTGAAAATATTTTTGAAAATAAGATTAGGGAAAATTTTAAGTGTATAGATGAATTTTTGAAATACTTAGAAAAATCCAAGGACTTAATTGATAGAAAAGAAGAAATTCAAAAATATTTTGAAAACTTAAACAATATTTCTATAAGGCTAACAAGTCTCAAAGATTACGCAAACAAAGAAAAATTTGAAACGGATAAAATAAAAGAAAATATTGAAAATTTAAAAAATATTTTGGAAGAAACAAATGATTCAATTTTTTCTCTTAAATTAAACGAAACAAGATTAAAAGATAGCAAAAATAAAATATATTCGATAGAAAAAAACTTCAATAAATTAAAAAATGAGGATGGAATTTTATATAAACTTTCAAAAATTGCTGATGGTTCTTTGTCAAATGTTTCTGGAAGGGAAAAATTAAATTTTGAAACTTATGTTCTTTCTCATTATTTTAGAAAAATTTTATCACTTGCAAATATAAGGCTTAAAGAAATGACTGATGGTCAATTTACAATGATTAGAAAAAAACAAACTAATGATAAGAGAAAAAATTATGGACTTGATATAGAAATTTTGGATTCAAATACGGGAAAAATAAGAAGCGAGGCTTCTCTTTCTGGTGGAGAAAGTTTTATTGCATCACTTGCTTTGGCTCTTGGACTTTCTGATGAAATAAGTATGGAAAATGGTGGAATAAAAATTGATACGCTTTTTATTGATGAAGGTTTTGGAACTTTATCAGATGATTATTTGGAAAAAGCAATAAGAACAATTGAAAAATTATCCTATGATAATAAATTTATTGGTTTAATTTCTCACGTAAAGGAATTAAAAGATGCTATTGATGCAAAAATTGAAGTTTCATATTCTAAAACAGAAGGATCAAGTTTGAAGGTGGTTGTATGATAAAAATAATTATGAGCAAATTTCCTAAAGAAAATTCATTTTATATTTACAAAGACATTGAAAAAAATTTGGATAAAAAAGAAAAAACATTTCTTATAGTTCCAGAACAATATACACTTGAAAGTGATATGGATTTTATTGATTCAATAAAATATAAGTCGGTTATGGATGCAAAAGTTTTATCATTTTCATCTTTAATTTCATATATTTCTCAAAGGCTAAGTCTTAAAAAAAATGAAAATTTAAATCAAGTTTCTAAGGCGATTTTACTTACAAGCGTACTTGATGAAATAGATAATAAATTAAAACTTTTTTCAAACAAATCATTTGATATTGATTTTGTAAATAATCTTTCTGATTTTTTCTCAAATATTAAGGAATATTATTTTGATGATGAATTTTTTGGAAAAATTAATAAAAATGAAAATTTAGATCCAATGACAAAATTAAAATTTGAAGAAATCAAAATGATTTATGATTCTTATATAAAAAAGCTTGAAAATTCTTATATCGACAAAGAAGATGAGCTTGAAATTATAAAAGATAATATTAAATATTGCGATTTTTTTAAAAATGTTAATTTTTATTTTGATAAATTTGATTTTTTGTCTGACCTTAAAATAGATTTTATAAAAGAGTTAATAAAAATAGGAGCAAAAGTTACGATTTCAATTTGCCTTGATTGGAAATATTATGAAAATAATATAGCAAGCGATATGGATATATTTGATCAAGCAATTCGCTTTGTCGAAAGCTTAAAAAATATAGACAAAATTAAAATTATAAATTTAGAAAAAGAAAATGAGCTTTTGGATATTAAGCACCTCTATGAAAATTTTGAAAAATATAATCCCCAAATTTATCAAGAAAAAACTAAAAATATAAATATTGTTGAATCAATTTCTTCAACAAATGAAATTGAAAATAGTAGCCTAATTATAGAAAAATTGATTAGAGAAGGTCATAGATATTCTGAAATTTCTTTGGTTTTAGCAAATAGTGATGAGTACGAAAATCTTGTAAAAAGAATTTTTGCAAGGAGCGAGATTCCTATTTTTGTTGATAAAACAAAAAAATTATCCGACAATCATATTTTAAAAACTTGGCTTTCTATGATTAGACTTGTTGTTTTTAATTTTAGAAAAACAGATCTTGAGGCTTTTATAAGATCAAATGTAATTGATTTTGGAGAAAATGCCTACGAAAGGATTTTAGATTTTCAAAATTATATTGAAAATAGAAAAATCAAAGGGGCGATGATTTTTGATGATAAGTATTTTGTTTTAGATGAAAAATTTTATGAAAATGATGAGAAATTAAAAAAAGAAAAAGAAGATGAGCTTAAAAATGTAAATTCAATAAGAAAAATTTTAATAGACTTATTGTATGACCTATATAAAATTAGAAATAAAAAGATTAAGGCGAATGATCTTGTAAAAGAAATTTATAAGAGTTTTGATAAAAAAATAATAAAATCAGGTTTTAATCATTATCAAGAAAATATAAGGGAAAATAGGCTTGAAATTTTTGAAGAAAACAAACAAGTTTGGGATAAATTTTTGACGAATTTAGAACAAATAGCAACAATTTTGAATGATAGTCCTACAAAGCTTAAAAAAATTTATAAATTAATAGAAAATTCTTGTAAGGCAACATCAATTGGAATAATTCCTCCTGCAATCGACCAAGTTTTAATTGGAGATTTTTCAAGAGATAGGATAAATGATAGAAAAATTAAAATTTTTGTTGGAATGACAGATATTTATTTTCCAGGAAATAACAATAGTGAGATGTTAATATCAGAAAATGAAAAAACTGCTTTAGAAAACGAAGGCATTGACCTTAAAATTTACAAAGAAAAAAAGGATGATAAAATTCTTTTAAATTTACTTAGGATGTTTACATCATCGCAAAAAATTATTTTTTCATATTCTTTAATAAATAAAGAAAACGACCCAATGAATAGGGCAACAAGTATTTCTGATATTATAAATATTTTTCCAAATATTTCTTACAAAAAAATTGCCCAAAGTAAATTTGATTTTATAAAATATTCCACAGATCTTTTGGACTTAAAGGCATATCAAATTTTATGGAATATAAAAAACAAAGAAGATACAAAAAAATCAGAAAAGGAATTTGTAAAATCATATCTTAAATTTAAAAAAGATAATATAGAAAATTACAATTATTCAAAAAATTCTTCTTATGACTTATTTATAAAAGGATTTACTTATTCGAACGATAAAAATTTATTGAGTTCTGAAATTTCAAAAAAACTTTATGATAAAAATAAATTTTCAGTTTCAGAAATTGAAACTTATGCAAAATGTCCTTACAAACATTTCATAAATTATGGGCTTATGGCAAAAGAAAATAAAAATTTGGATGTTGATAATTTAGAAATTGGAAATATTGTTCACTATAATATGGAAAATATTTCAAAGAAATTGATAGATATGGATCTTAAAGAATTTGATGATGAAAAATTAGAAAATCTTGTAAAAGAAAGTTTCAAAAAAGCAATCGAAAATTCTCTTGATTTGGGAAGGGCAAATGATAATAAAAATAAATTTATTTTATCAAATATTTATGAGTCAACTCAAAAATCATCTAAAAAAATAATCAATCAAATCAAAGAAGGATATTTTAAAATTGATAGTGTAGAAGAAAAATATGGAAAGGGACAAAAATATCCAGAAGTTTATGTGGATGACAAAAACTATCTTGAAGGAAGAATTGACAGGATTGATAAGTGCGATAATTTACTAAGAATTATTGATTACAAAACTGGTTCAAAAGAAATCAAAATTTATAATCTATTAAATGGCTTAGACCTTCAATTGTTTGTATATATGTTGGCTGCAAAAGAAAAAAAATCTGAAAATTTATTTCCTGTTGCAAGTTTTTATTTTCCCTTAAAAGATGAGGTTAAAAAACTTGAAAAAAATTATGATAAGGATGAGATTAAAAAAATTTATGATGACAAAACAAAAATGAATGGACTTATTATAAAAATCGATGAGGAAATTTTAAATCTTTTGGATAAGAATTTTGACGGCAAAAAATCTGATATTTTTAAAATTACAAGAAGTAAGGATAATATTTTTTCTCTTGAAGAAGAAAAAATAGTGGAAAAATTTATTAAAAAATTAATTTCTTCTTATATAAGTGAAATTAAGAATGGAAATATTAAATTAAATCCACTTAGAATAAATCAAAATTCTTATGAATGCATAAATTGTCCTTATAAGTCAATTTGCAAATTTGATTACACAAGAGATCAAGACAGATTTCATGATATAAGTAAAAATATTTCCATAAATGATATTAAAAAGGAGCAATCAGATGAGTAAATTTAAGTCAACTGATGATCAAAAAAAAGCAATAGAAACAAGAGGAAAAAATATTATTGTTTCTGCTGCGGCAGGAAGTGGAAAAACTAGAGTTTTGGTTGATAGGCTTGTTTCAATTATGCTTGAAGAAAAAATTCCCATAAAAAATATGATTATCGTAACTTTCACAAACAAGGCATCTGTTGAAATGAAAGATAGGATAAGACAAAAATTAAATGATTTATTAAAAGAGGAAAACTCTGACAAAATTTTCATAAAAAATCAAATCAAATCTATAAATGATGCTTTTATAAAAACTCTCCATTCATTTTGTGCAGATATGCTAAGGGAAAATTTTTATTTGTCTGATAATCTTTCTCCTTCTTTTAAAATTGCTGCTGATTCTAAACAAGCACTTTTGAGAAAAGATGCTATTGATGAGCTTTTTGAAGACGAATACGAAAAAAATGATCCAAATTTTATAAATTTTTTGCATAATTTTGCTTCATCAAAAGATGATAAGGATGCAAAAAATATAATTTTGGACTTATATGATTTTTCAAAAAGTCAAATAAATCCACACCAATGGCTTTGTGATAATACAAATAATAATTTTGATTTTGAAAAATTTAAATTTTATATAAAAGAAAGAATCGAAACAATTATTTTAAATGCAAGAGATTTGGAAAATTATATAAAAGAAAAATCCATGAGGGATAAGTATTTTATAATGATTGAAAAAGATTTATCCTATTTAGAAAAAATAAAAAATTCCATAGAAGAAAAATCTTGGGATGAGGTCATAGAAATTTTTGAAAATGGATTAGCGAATATGGTAACAATTTCAAAAAAATTAGATGATCCAAATGAAAATGCCTATGTAAAAGCAAAGAAAAATGCCTACAAAGAAGAATTTAATATTGTAAAAGATTTTGTAAAAAATACAGATTCTATTACTAGGGGATTTTTTAATCCTTTGGAAGATAAAATTTTAAAAGAATTAAAAAATCTTGTGGTTTCTTTTGAAAAAATTTATACAAATAAAAAAAGAGAAGAAAATTATTTGGATTTTTCTGATATGGAACATGAATTTATTAAATTATTGGACAATGAGAAATTACAAAGCAAATTAAAAAAGCAATTTAAATATATTTTCTTTGATGAATATCAAGACTCAAACGACATTCAAAATTATATAGTAGAAAAATTAAAAAATGAAAATAATTTATTTTTTGTAGGAGATGTTAAGCAATCAATTTATGGTTTTAGAAATGCAAGGCCAGAATTATTTTTAAAAAAGCTTGAAGATTATGACACAGATTCAAATTGCCTAAGAATTGATTTGTCCAAAAATTTTAGAACCGATAAGGACTTGATTGATTTTAATAATTATATTTTTGATAGGCTTATGACAAGAAAAAATTCTGACATAGCTTACAAAGATGACAATCACAGATTAAATTATCATTTTGAATTTGACGAAAAATATCCAAAAGTTTCAATCAAAGCTCTTGCAAAAAATGTAAGCGAAGAGGCTTATTTGACAAAAGAAATAAATAATTTAATAAATTCAGGTTTGGAATATAAGGATATTGCAATTTTACTTAGATCATCATCAAAAGCATATTTATTTGAAAATGAATTAAAAAAAGCAGGAATTCCATTTTCATCTGATATTTCAAAAATTTCATTTGAAACAGTTGAAGTAGAATTTTTCATAAATATTTTAAAATATATAGCCAATCCAAACGATGACATTAGCCTTCTTTCAGTTCTTAGGAGTGAAATATTTAATTTTTCTGAAGATGATTTGGCAGAAATTAGTTTATCATCTGAAAAATCTCATTTTTACAAAAAATTTAAGGAATATGAAAAAGAAAATGAAAATAATCTTTCTCAAAAAATTTCTGATTTTAATACGATTTTTACAGATTTTTCTTATATTTTAAATTTTTCTACCATGTATGACTTTGCAAATATTATTTTTGAAAAATCTGGTCTTTATGATTTTTTGAAAGCAAGGGATAGAGGAGAAGAAAGAGTAAAAAACATTGAGGCTTTTATTGAATTGATGGATGATTATGACAAAAATAATGAAAATTCTTTATTTGGATTTTTAGCCTACATTGATAATTTAAAAAATCAAAAAAAAGATAATTTAAAAGCTTCAAGAAATTTATCTGATGATGAAAATTTAGTGAGAATTATGACAATTCACAAGTCAAAAGGTCTTGAATTTAAGGCTGTAATTTTACCAGATTTTTCTAAAAGATTTAATACTCGTGACAATTCAAAAGATATGGTTTTGGATAAGGATTTGGGTATTGGAATTAATATTGCCGATTGGGAAAATAAAATAAAAATTTCGTCTATAAAAAGAGATTTGATTTTAGAAAAATCTAATCTTAATGATAAAAAAGAAGAAATGAGAGTTTTATATGTTGCGCTAACTCGTGCTGAAAGAAAAATTTCTATAATTGGAAAAAAAGATCTAAATGAAAAAGGGCTTGAAAAAGTTTTAAATGCAAACTCAGTTTTGGATTTATCATCTTATATGGATTGGATTTTAAAAGTTTTGTGCGATGATAAAATAATGAGTAATTTTGTTGATATAGATTATAAGACAGATGCTTTTAATAAAGGATTTTTGGAAATAAAATATATTGAATATTTCATAGAAGATTATAAAAAAGATTATACAGATGTTGAAAAACTTATTGAGGCAGATGAGTATAATCAAAAAATTTATAAAGATATAGAAGAAGTTTATAATTTTTCTTACAAAAATAAGGAAAATATAAATAAATCTTTGAAAAAATCTGTAACAGAAATTGCAAAAAATTATGATTTATCAAAAGATGGCTACGAAAAATCTCCTTTTGAAGAAAATGAAGATTTTTATGAATTTAGAAAGCCAAATTTTGAAGAAATAAAATTATCAGCAACTGATAAGGGAACTTTAATCCACAAAATTTTCCAAGAATTAGAATTTAAATCTTATGATTTAAATTCATTAGAAAAAGAAATAAATAAATTAGTCGATTTAGGAAAAATAAAAAAAGAATATCGCCCATATATAAATTTTGAAAATATTTTAGGATTTTTTAATTCAAAAATCATCCAAGATTTAATGAAAAAATCACCAAAAATTCGAAAGGAAGAATCATTTCTTAGAAAAATTGATGATTTTTATGTAAATGGTCAAATTGATATAATGTTTGAATCCCAAAATGAAGTTGTACTTATGGATTTTAAAACAGATTCTTTAAAAAGAGAAGGATTTTATGATAAGCAACTTGAAATTTACAAGGACTCCATAGAAGAAGCTCTTGGAAAAAAAGTTATATCATCTTATATTTATTGGTACAATTTTAAAGAATTTGAACAAGTTAATAAAAACCACCGTTAATATCAAAAATGGAACCTGTAATATAAGAACCTTTTTCAGATATTAAAAATTCAACGAGATTTGCAATTTCTTCGGATTTTGCAAATCTTTTTTCTATTAAATCTTCTTTCAAAGATTTTTTATCATCTTCAGATAAATCAAATTTTGTCATATCGGTATCTACAATTCCTGGCGCAATCGCATTTACCCTAATATTTGATGGCAAAAGTTCTTTTGAAAGAGCCTTTGTAAAAGAATTTACTCCACCCTTAGTCGCAGAATAAGCAACTTCAAAACTTGCTCCCAAACTTCCCCAAATTGATGAAATATTTATAATAACTCCAGATTTTTGACCAACCATATTTGGAATTGCTCTTTTTGAAGTTAAAAAAATTGAGGATAAATTTGTCCTTAAAATTTCATTCCAATCGGACAAAGTCATATCTTGAATTAAACCAAAATAAGAAATGCCTGCATTATTTATTAAAATATCAACATGAGAAAAATTTTTCTCAGCAAGATCAAATAAACTATTTATTTCATCTTCATTTTTAACATCACATTTTACAGCAATTACATTTGGATTTTCTTTTCTCAAATCTTCTAATAAATTTAAAGCTTTTTCTTTATTTTCCTTATAAGTTAAGATTAAATTGTAGGATTTATTTAATTTTTTTGCAATGGCAGCACCAATTCCTCTTGATGCGCCCGTTATTAATACAGTTTTCATAAAATGATTATATCATATATTAAAGGGTAAAACTTAAAACAGGAGGATGATATGAAATATTACAAACTAAATGACGGAAATGAAATACCAGCTTTGGGTTTTGGTACTTATAAAATTACTGACAGAAATGACATGGCAAATGCAATCGAGGCATTTTTTGAAAATTCTTATGAATATTTAGATACAGCAAAAATTTATAATAACGAAAAAATGATAGGAGAAGAACTTAAAAATTCTGGTAAAAAAAGAAATGAATATAAAATAGCAACCAAAGTTTGGCCAAGTGATTTTGGCTATGATAAAACTAAAAAATCTCTTGACGAATCTTTGGAAAAATTGCAAACAGATTATTTGGACGTGGTTTTACTCCATTGGTTTGGAAAAGATTTTGAAAAATCATGGAAAGTTTTTGAAGATTATAAAAGACAAGGGATTATAAAAACAATAGGAGTTTCAAATTTTGAAATTTCTCAATTAAAAAAACTTTTAGAAATTGGAGAAAAACCAGCAATCGACCAATTAGAATCTAGCCCACATTTTCAAAATGATGAAACTGTTAGATTTTTAAAAGAAAATAATATTCTTCATCAAGCTTGGTCGCCAATTGCAAGAGGCAGAAGTGAACTTTTGGAAGAATTTGTAATTAAAAAACTTGCAAATAAATACAATAAAACGCCAGCCCAAATAGTTTTGCGTTGGCACATTGAAAGAGGCTCAATGCCAATTCCAAAATCAATAAATCCAAAAAGAATAAAAGAAAATATAGAAATATTTGATTTTTCACTTGACGAAAAAGATTTGAAAGCAATAAAATCAATTGACCTTAAAAAAAGATACTCATCAGATCCTGAAGATGAAAATTGGTTAAAAGAATTATTAAAAAGAATATAAAGAAAAAATTCTGCAGTTTAATGCAGAATTTTTTTATGGGGCATATTGTTTGATTTTTATTTTATCTATTTTCAAAAATTTCTTTTATTTCGTCTTCATTTATTCCGACCATAGCTTCGCCGAGATCTTTTGAAACTTCTAAAATAATTTCTGGTTTATCAAAATTTTCTACGGCTTTTACAATTGCATTTGCTCTTTTTTCTGGATTTCCAGATTTAAAAATTCCACTTCCTACAAACACACCGTAAGCTCCAAGTTGCATCATCAAAGCTGAATCGGCAGGAGTTGCAACTCCTCCAGCAGAAAGATTTGCTACAGGAAGTTTTTTATTATCTCTTACATATTTTAAAAGATTTACATCAACCGTTAATTCCTTTGCGTATGAAAAAATTTCATCATCAGTTAAAACAGAAATTCTTTGGATTTCTCTGTTAATTTCTCTCATGTGTCTTACAGCTTGGACAATATTTCCTGTTCCAGCCTCGCCTTTTGTTCTAATCATTGAAGCTCCTTCAGAAATTCTTCTCAAAGCTTCAGAAATATTTCTTGCTCCACATACAAAAGGAGTTTTAAATTTCTTTTTGTCGATGTGATTGTAATCATCAGCTACAGTCAAAACTTCAGATTCATCTATGTAATCAACTCCCAAGGCTTCAAGAATTTGTGCTTCAACAAAATGTCCAATCCTTACCTTTGCCATTACAGGAATTTTTACAGCATTCATTATCTCTTCAATCATTTTTGGATCGCTCATTCTTGAAACGCCACCAGCAGCCCTTATATCTGCAGGAACTCTTTCAAGAGCCATAACAGCACTTGCACCAGCTGCCTCTGCAATTTTTGCTTGTTCAACGTTCATTACATCCATAATAACTTTTTTTTCAAATTGAGCATTTATATTTTTTTCAATCATTTTTTTCTCCTTAATATTTATCTTGATTCTATTATATGATAAACTGTAACTAATAAAAGTAACAAAAAATAAAAAAATGAGGGTTACAGATGTATTTAAATTTACCAAATGACAAAAAATATTTATATGAACAAATATATGAAATTATAAAAAATAAAATAATTAATGGAGAAATAAAAGAAGACGAAAAGCTCCCATCAATTAGAAATTTATCAAAAGATATTAATGTTTCAAAAAATACAATAAAAAAAGTTTACTATAAACTTGAAGAAGAAGGCTACATTTATGCAAAAGATAAAAGTGGATTTTATTGTCGAAAAATTGATGATTTAATTATTTTGAACAAGAAGGAATTGAAAAATAATAAAATAGATGATGAAAAAATAAAATATGATTTTTCAATTAGCGGTGTTGATTATGATAATTTTCCATATAAAGTTATGCAAAAATATATGAAAGAGGCAATAAATAAATATGATATAAAAATTTTGGACAAGGGTTCCTATAAGGGATACGAGCCTTTGAGAAAGGCTATAAAGACTTATTTGAAAAATTCTAGAAATATTATTACAAATTCTAGAAATATAATTATTTCATCATCAACTGAACATTTATTTTCTATGATAAAAAAACTTCTCACAGACCAGACTCTTTTTGCTTTTGAAAATCCTGGTTATGCTTTTGGAAATAAATTTTATACTTATGATTTGAAAAATCCAATTCCTTTGGATTTGGATGATGAGGGTGTAAAAATTGATAAGCTAAGAGACCTAAATGCTTTGTGTTTATTTGTAACCCCTTTTCATCAATTTCCGATGGGTACAGTTATGTCGATACAAAGAAGAATTGAATTATTAAATTGGGCATCTCTTTCAAAAGATAGGTATATAATTGAAGACGATTATGATAGCGAATTTAAATTTAAGGGTTATCCAATAGAAAGTTTAAAAGCAATGGATAAAAATTCTGATGTTATTTATTTTGGTTCATTTTCAAAATTAATTGCGCCATCAATGAAAATTTCTTATATGGTTTTGCCAGATGATTTATTAAAAAAATATGAAAATAATTTTAAAGATTTATCAAATACAGTTTCAAATTTTTTGCAAAAAGCTTTGGCATCTTTTATAAGAAGCGGAGAATTTGAAAAGCATATAAACAGGATGAAAAATATTTATTATAAGAAATTTAATTTTATAGTAAAAAAATTAGAAGAAATTGAAGAAATTTCTTTTCCAACAAAGGCAGATTCTTTAAATTTGCTTATAAAAATTGATAAGTCTGTAGATATAAAAAAATTTAATGAAGTTTTAAATGAGAAATCTTTAAGACTAATTAATTTGAATAGATTTTCTTTTAGAAAGGCTGGAAAAGAGAATTATTTTATCTTAGGGTTTGCAAATTTAAGTAAAAAAGAAATTAATGAAGGAATAGAAATTATTAAATTTGCCATAAAAAAATCAAAAATGTATTAAACAAAAGCTTGATTTCATAATGTTTATGTAATAATAAAAAAATTTTAAAATTTTTTACAAAAAATAGTTGAACATCGTTCAGGAAGTTGTATCATATAAATGTAGCAACTAATGAACGGTGTTCATTTTATATTATTATATAGGAGTAGATTAATTTATGAGTGATGTAGAAAATAAAAAAGAAAAAATTATGGATGCAGCCCTGAAAATTTTTCAAGAAAAAGGTGCTGAAAAAACTTCTGTTAGAGATATTATGACAGAAGCTGGATATGGTTTAGGTACTTTTTATTTGTATTACACAGATAAAAATGATTTGGAAGAAAAAATGGTTTTAAATATTGGTACACAGATTATTTTAAATGCTGAAAAAATGTGCAAGGAAACTGATCCAATTGAAAGATATATTTCTTTTGTAAACTATATAATTGATTATTTGATTGCTCATCCTTTTGAGCTAGATCTTTTGAGCAAAAATATTACTTGGACTCTTTATACAAAAATTGAAAATGATTATGGTCTTAGCGAAGCGGATTCGACTTTAAAATATATTTTAAATAAATATGATAATCTATTTTTAACAAATCATACGGAGTCGCAAAAACTTTATATACTTTCTCTAACTCTTGAAATTATGATGTCTACTTGTAAAAGTGCTGTATTGGAAGAGTCAATTTTATCAATTGATGAAATGAAACCAGTTTTATTTGCTATTATTAGAAAAATTTTCGATAGAATAGGAGAGAATAAATGAAAAAAATAACGAAATTTATTTCGCATCATCCTAGACTTGTTTTATTAATAATGACTTTATTATTAATACCTGCTTGGTTTGGATACAAGAATACTGGCGTAAATTATGATATTTTGTCATATTTGCCAGCTGACTTAGAATCAACTCAAGGGCAAGAAATTCTTGATAAAGATTTTAAAAATGCTGCCACGGGCATGCTTCTTTTGAAAGGTGATGATTATGATGCTGATAAACTTAAAAATGAAATTTTAAAGGTTGATGGTGTTGAAGATGTAATTTCTAAATCATCAATTGTTGGAGATAGCATTCCAAATGAGTTTTTACCTGATGAGATAAAAGATATTTTTTATTCTGAGGATTGTACTTTGCTTATGGTTAAATTTAAAGAAAGCTCATCATCTTTTAGGACTATGAAAGCTATTGAAAATATTAAAAAAATAGAATCCAAGGAGAAATTTTTAAGTGGTATGAGTTCACTTGTAAAAGATACAAAAGATTTAATAGATCACGAAACGCCAATTTATGTTGCCTTGGCAGTAGCTTTGGCTTTGATTATTTTATCTCTTACAAATGAATCAACTATCATACCATTTTTATTTATTTTGAATATTGGATATGCAATTTTATATAACTTTGGTACAAATTTATTTTTGGGAGAAATTTCTTATATAACAAAAGCTATTGCGGCTGTTTTGCAACTGGCTGTAACTACAGATTATTCTATATTTTTATATCATAGATACGTTGAAGAAAAGAAAACTAATGATGATAAGAATGATGCGATGGATATAGCTATTCAAAAAACTGTATCATCAATTTTTGCATCATCACTTACAACTTTTGCAGGATTTATTGTATTAATTTTAATGCGTTTAGGACTTGGAAAAGATATAGGTCTTGTTATGAGTAAGGGTGTTTTATTGGGACTAATTTCAACTGTTGTAGTTCTACCACCAATGATTTTGATTGTAGAAAAAATAGTTGCAAGATTTAATCATAGAATATTTTTACCATCATTCGACAAGACATCAAATTTTGTACTAGGTCATAAAAATGGATTATTTATTGCATTTTTGATTTTGTTTATTCCTGCTATATATGGAGCAAGAAACACAGATCTTTATTACAATCTTGATAGGTCTTTGCCACAAGATTTGGATTCAATAGTTGCTTTAAATAAAATGAAAAAAGATTTTAATATGGCTTCTACGCATTTTGTAGTTGTTGATGATAAATTAAGCAAAAAAAATGTAAAAGGACTTGTTGATGAATTAAAAGATGTTGATGGAGTAAATAGTGTTTTAAGTTTAAATTCATTTACAGGACTTACCTTACCAGATAGCGTATTGCCAGATAAAATAAAAGATAATTTCAATAAAAATGGCTATCAAATGATTATGATAAATTCAAAATATCAAACAGCATCTGACAAGGTAAATAATCAAGTAGATAAAATAAATAAAATTGTAAAAGAACATGATAAAAATGGATATTTAACGGGAGAAGCTGTTTTAACAAAAGACCTTACAATTTTATCAGATAGGGATTTTAAAATGGTAAATATTGCATCAATTATTATAGTTTTTCTAATAATTGCAATAGTGTTTAAATCATTTGCCATTCCTGTGGTTTTAATTGCAGTAATAGAGCTTGCTATTCAAATAAATATGGGAATTCCATTTTATTTAGGCCAAACTATTCCTTTCGTAACATCAATCATTATTGGAGTAGTTCAATTGGGATCAACCATAGATTATTCAATCCTTATGATGGATAGGTTTATTGCAGAATATAAAGAATATAAAGAATCTAAAGATGTGGATATGTCTTTAAAATTGACAGTAAAAGAAACATCAAAATCAATTGTAACATCTGCTTTATCATTTATGGCAGCAACTGTAGGAGTAGGTTTATATTCAAAAATGGAAATTGTATCAACGATTTGTATGTTCTTGGCAAGAGGAGCAATAATAAGTATGCTTGCAATAATATTATTCCTTCCAGCCATAATAAAAATAGCATTTCCATTTATTAAAAAGACAACAAAAGGATTAAATTAGGAGGAAAATATGAAAAATAAATTAATGAAAGGATTCTCATTAGTTCTTGCAAGTTCATTATTGATGACAAATGTGGCTTATGCCAAAGATTTAAATGTTAGAAAAAATGAGACTATATATGTTACAAAAGAAGCTGATAAAATAAAAGATAAAACTGGTTCAATTTGGATAAATTCCGATAATAATATCAAAGTAAAAGATAAAACCAATTTAAAAGAAATCAAAAATTTAAAAACAGACAAAAAAGTAAATTTAGATAATGGATATATAAATTGGAATGAAGATAGCAAAGATATTTACTATCAAGGAAAAACAAATGAAGATTTGCCAGTTGATATAAATGTAAAATATTTTTTAGATGGAAAGGAAATGACCTTTGATAAATTAAAAGGAAAATCTGGACATTTAAAAATCCAAATTGAGGCTGTAAACAAGAAAAAAACAAAGGCAAAAATCAATGGGGAAAATAAAGAGATTTATTCACCATATCTTGCCCTTGCAGAAATGAATTTCAATTCAGATAAGGTAAAAAATCTTACAACAAATGATGGAAAACTTGTAAAAGATGGAAAAAATGAAATAGTAGCAGCAATTTTAACGCCAGGGCTTAAAGAAAATTTCCAAGGAATTATTGAGGCAGATAAACTTGATAATTTTAAAGACAAAGTAGAAATGGAAATGGATGTTAAAGATTACGAACCAACAGAAGTGTATGCACTTATAACTAATGAATTTTTCCAAGAAGATGTAAAACTTGATTCCTTAGATGAATTAAAAAATGGAATAAATGAATTAGAAGAAAATGCAGCAAAACTTGTTGATGGTTCAAACAAATTGGATGAAGGAAGCAAAAAATTAAATGATGGAATTGGAAAATTAAATGAGGGAGCAGGTCAATTATCCCAAGGATCAAATAAAATTGTAAGCTCATTTGACCAATTATCAAGTGCTTTTTCAAGCTTGCCAGGAAAAATTCAAACAGTAAATTCAGCAGTAAACCAACTAAATAATGGAAGCTCAAAACTTTATAATGGAGTTAACCAATATACCATGGCAGTTGGACAAATAAATAATAATATGGCAAAATTACAAGAAGGCTCTGTAAGTTTAAATAATGGAGCAAGCGAATTAGATTCGTCACTTTTAAAATTAAACAAAGGAACAACAAGCCTAAGAAATAGTTTGTTACAAGCAACAAACGGAGAAGATATAGGAAAATTGACAGATTCAATGAATCAATTATCAAATGGACTTGAAGAATTGTCAAAAGGAATTAGTCTGCTTTCTGATAATATTGGACAATTGAGTGGGGGACTTTCAAAAATTGAAGAATCTTCAAAAACATTAAATCAAGGAATAAATAATCTAAACCAAAGTGCTCAAAATGTGCCAAGTATTGATTCATCTATTCAAGATATAAATGCTCAAGCAAGCTCAATTGACCAAGTTATAGCAAATTTACAAGCAAAAAATGAAGATGGTTCACTATCAGGAGAAATTGAAAATTTAAAAGCAGTAAAACAAGGATTAAATAATGATGTAGCTTCATTAAGTGCAAATAATCAAGCAAATGCTGCTATAAAATCTGGACTTGGACAAGTAGCAAAAGGCTCATCAGATCTTACAACATCAATTGGACAAGTAAATGATGGACTCTCTCAAGTAAACACTAAATTAAATGATTCAAAAACAAAAATACAAACATCATCAGAAAAGCTTGCACAAGGAAGTAAAAAAATAGGCGAAGCTTTGTCAAAAAGCAATATTAAAAAATTACAAGATTCAGTAGTAATGCTTGATGAGTCAACAAAACAAATTAAAGCTGGATCAGAAAAATTAAAAAATGGAACACAACAAAACCAAGATGGAGTTAATAAACTTTCTAATGCAATTAGCCAATTAGACACAAATTCAGAAGAATTAAGAAATGGATCAGCATCTCTTTCTAGTGGCTTAAAACAATTCCAAGAAAGATCAAAAGCTCTTTCACAACTTGCAAATATAAATGAAATAGCAATAAATCCAATGGCAAATGGAATCAAACAATTAGATAATGGAATTAACAAATTGAGTGATTCTACAGGTCAACTTAAAAATGGAAGTGACGAATATGTTTCATCATTTGGAAAATTCAAAGAAGGACTTAGCGATTACAAGACAAAAGGAATAGATAAATTAGCTGATAAATCAGAAGATGTAACAGAAATTAGCGAAATTCTAGACCAAATGTCAAAAATAGCAAAAGAAAATAAATCAATAACAGGAACAAGTGATAATTTCGAAACAAAATCAAGAATAATCGAAAAAATCAAATAAAATATAAAAGAAAAATCCGATTACACGATAAATAATCTGTGAATCGGATTTTTATTTTTTCTAAAAATATAATTAAAAAATTTTAAAATTAAAATATCTAGAGATGATGTAAAATTAAAAATTTAATTTGGATTTTAAGATTTCATCATAAGCTAGGTTTAAATTTATTTTGCTTTATTTTTTATATATTTATCAATATTTTCAGCAGCTTTTTTACCAGCTCCCATTGCAAGAATTACAGTTGCAGCACCACTTACGGCATCTCCTCCTGCAAAAACTCCATCCTTGCTTGTCATTGTAGAATCGTCAATTATAATTCCACCCCAAGATTCGGTATTTATATCATCATTTGTTTGTTTAATAAGTGGATTTGGAGATTGTCCTATTGAAACAATTACAGAATCAAAATCAACTTCTTCATATTTTCCAGTTGGAACAGGACGTCTTCTTCCAGATTTATCTTCTTCGCCTAATTCCATTACTTCTAATTTAACTTTTTTAACCCAACCATTTTCTCCTTCAATTTCTACAGGATTATGGAGGTTCATAAAGTTAATTCCTTCTTCTTTTGCGTGGTGACTTTCCTCAGCTCTTGCTGGCATTTCTTCAAAACTTCTTCTATAAACAACAGTTACGTCAGCGCCCATTCTTTTTGCAGATCTTGCCGCATCCATTGCTACATTTCCACCACCAACTACACAAACTTTTTTTCCTATATGAACTGGTGTGTCATATTCTGGAAATTTATATGCTTTCATCAAATTCATTCTTGTTAAAAATTCATTTGCTGAATAAACTCCGTTTAAATTTTCTCCTTCAATTCCTAAAAATTTTGGAAGACCTGCTCCAGTTGAAACATAGACTGCTTCAAATCCTTCTTCAAATAATTCATTAATTGTTTTTGTTCTTCCAATAATTGTATTTCTTTGAAGTTTAACTCCAAGACCAATTACATTTTTCAATTCTTTTTGAACCAAAGTTTTTGGTAACCTAAATTCTGGAATTCCATACATCAAAACTCCGCCTGCTGTGTGGAAAGCTTCAAACATTACAACTTTATAACCTAATTTTGCAAGATCAGCTGCACAAGAAAGTCCAGAAGGACCAGATCCAACAATGGCAACTTTTTTATTTTGTCCTGTAACTTCTGTTGGTTTATTATATTCTTTATTCATGTGATAGTCTGCTACAAATCTTTCAAGACGACCAATTCCAACTGGCTCGCCATTTCTTCCTCTTGTACAAACTCCTTCACATTGATTTTCTTGTGGACAAACTCTACCACAAATTGCTGGAAGGTTATTTGTTGATGAAATAATTTCGTAAGCTTTATCCAAATCTCCTTCAACTACTTGATGAATAAATTCTGGAATTCTTACAGAAACAGGACAGCCTCCCATACAAGGTTTATTTTTACATTGAACACATCTAAGTGCTTCTTCTTGAGCCATTTTTAAATCATAACCAAGAGCAACTTCATCAAAATTTTTATTTCTAACATTTGGATCTTGTTCAGGCATAGAAACCTTTTGTTTATTCATATTAAATTTTGCCATTTCTCATATCTCCTGTTAGTCTACAAATGTGTTCTCTTTCTTCTTGTTGGTAATTTCTTCCTCTGTTCATAGCTTCATCAAAATCAACTTCAAAAGCATCAAAATCTGGTCCATCAACACAAGCAAATTTCATTTCACCACCAACTGTTACTCTACAACAACCACACATTCCTGTTCCATCGACCATAATTGAGTTTAGTGAAACAATAGTTGGTATGTCATATTCTTTTGTTACAAGGGCAGTATTTTTCATCATAATCATTGGGCCAATTGCCAAAACAAGATCATATTTTTTTCCATTTTCAATATTTTCTTTTAAAACTTCAGTAACAAATCCTTGTTTGCCATAAGAACCATCGTCGGTTGTAATGTATAAATTGTCAGAAGCTTCTTTTAATTCATCTTCAAGAATTATTATGTCTTTATTTTTAAAGCCCATTATTACATCAGTGTGAGCTCCAATTTTATGTAAATATTTTGCTTGAGGATAGGCAATAGCTGTTCCCAAACCTCCACCAATTACACAAACATTTTTTCCTTTATATTGATCAAGTTCAGTTGGTTTTCCTAAAGGACCAACAAAATCTAAAAATCCATCGCCTGCTTTTAATTCGTTCATTCTAATTGTTGTTCCTCCAACAATTTGAACAATTATTGTTACATTTTCATCATCAGTTTCTGAAATTGTAAAAGGAACTCTTTCGCCTTTTTCATCTATCCTTAAAATTATAAATTGACCAGGTTTTGCTCTTTTTGCAATATCTGGAGAATTTACAACAAATTTAATGGTTGAGTCATTAAGATTTGTTTTTTCAATTATTCTTGCCATTATTCCTCCTTATGTGTCTTTATTAATATTCTAACAATTAATCTAAAAAAATCAAGTGAATAAGTTTAAATTAATAGTAGAATACTATAGTATAAAAATATTAAATCAAGGAGGAGAAATGGAAAAAAGAACTTATTCTGATAAAGAATTAATTAAAAAATTTATTCCTTATTACAAGGATTACAAAAATATTTTGGCTATTGATTTATTTTCTGCATTTTTAACAACTGTTTGTGAATTGATTTTACCAATTATTTTATCATCACTTACAGATCATGCATCAAATTCTAGCCTAACATATTCAATTATTTTAAAATTAACTTTAATATATACTCTTACAAAACTTGTCGAAGTTTGTGGAAGATATTTTATGCAATCTTACGGCCACATAATGGGAGCTCATATTGAAAAAGATATGCGACGCGATATTTTTAAACATTTTTTGACAATGTCAACAGCTTTTTTCAATGAAACAAAAATTGGGCAACTTATGAGTAGGATGACAACAGATTTATTTGATATTACAGAATTTTCTCATCATTGCCCTGAAGAATTTTTTATCGGTTTTATAAAACTTACGATTTCTTTTGTAGTTTTGATGACTATAAATATTCCTTTGACTTTAGTTTTGTATATAATAATTCCACTTATGGTTTATGCTGCAAGAATTAAAAGAAGAGCTTTTTCAAAATCTGTTAAAAGTGAGAAAAAACAAATTGGAGAAATTAATGCAAGCATTGAGGATTCTCTTTTGGGAATAGACGTTGTAAAATCTTTTGCAAATGAAAATTTAGAAAAAGAAAAATTTAAAAAGGGAAACGACAAGTTTGTAGATATTAAAAAAGTAAAATATTACAATATGGCATCTTATAATATGATCAACCAATTATTTGCAGGAAGTATGTATGCAGTTTTAATTATTATTGGAGGAAATTTTGTAATAAAAAATTTGATGAGTCCAGGAGATCTTGTTGCTTTCGTTTTATATTTAAATACAATAATTGCAACTGTAAACAGGCTTGTAGAATTTACAGATCAATATCAAAAAGGAATTACAGGAATTGAAAGATTTTATGAAGTGATTAATTTGAAATCTGATATTTTTGATAAAGAAAATGCGAAAGAACTTACAGGTGTCAAGGGAGAAATTTCCTTTGACCATGCTTATTTTAAATATCCAGACCAAGATGAAAAAGATTCTTGGATTTTGGAAGATATTAATTTTAACATAAATGTTGGAGAAAATGTCGCTCTTGTTGGGCCATCTGGAGCAGGCAAGACTACTATTACAAAACTTATTCCAAGATTTTATGAAATTAATAAGGGAAAAATATTAATTGATGGCAAAAATATAAATGATTTAACTCTTGATTCTTTGAGAGATAATATTGGAATTGTGCAACAGGATGTGTATTTGTTTGGAGCGACAATCAAAGAAAATATTTCTTATGGTAAAAAAGATGCCAGTGATGAAGAAATAATAAGAGCAAGTAAGCTTGCAGGAGCTTATGATTTTATTATGGAGCTTTCCGATGGCTTTGACACTTATGTTGGAGAAAGAGGAGTAAAACTTTCTGGAGGGCAAAAACAAAGAATTTCTATTGCAAGAGTATTTTTGAAAAATCCACCAATTTTAATTTTGGATGAGGCAACTTCATCTTTGGATAATACAAGTGAGGCTATAGTTCAAGATTCTTTGGAAAAATTATCAAAGGGAAGGACAACTTTAACAATTGCCCACAGGCTTTCTACAATTATTAATGCAGATTCAATTTTAGTTTTAACAGAAGATGGGATTGTTGAAAGAGGAAATCACAAAGACTTGCTTGATAAAAAAGGAATTTATTATAAGCTTTATAATTCTAATAATGAGGAGCTTTTTGGCTAGTAGACAGATAAAAATAACTTGGGTATAATCAAGATAGATTGGAGAAAAAACGTGAAAAAAATATTTGGAAAATTTATCCATGGACTAGCAAGCGTATTAAATTCTATATTTAATTTTTTAATAAATATTTTAAATGCAATAGTTACAGTCTTTGAAGGTTTAAGCCAAGTTATAATGCTAATAGGGTGTTCAGTAATATTTGTACTTCCTTTGTTTTTTATAGCTATACCGCCTGAACTTTTTACTATTTTTTTGATAATAGCAGTAGTTCCATTTCTAGGAAAATCTTTCATTTCTCTTTTGAGATATGGAAATTATACTTTGATAGAATGGATGTACGATAAGGCTGATACTTTAATTTCTGGAAAGAAAAAAGGCTTTGATAATTTATCAGATTATGCAAAAAAATATAAGCTAGACCAAGAAAGAGAAAGAAGAAGACAAGCTGAAGAAGAAAGACAAAGAAGACAAGAAGAAATGAATCAAAGATTTGAGGAATTTTTTCAAGGTTTTAATTTTTCGGGATTTGATTTTGACGAAAGAAATTTTAATGGGAGATACAATACAGGTTCTTATCAAAATGGCGGTTTTGTAAATGACCTTGGGTTTAAAGAAAAATATCAAAAAGCTTGTGATACTTTGGGAGTATCATATACAAGCGATCAATATGAAATAAAACTTGCCTACAGGAAACTTGCAAAAAAATATCATCCAGACATAAGCCAAGATCCAAATGCAACAGAAAAATTTCAAAAAATAAATGATGCTTACGATTTTCTTTCATCAGATAATATAAATAAATACAAAAATATGTAAAATTTTTTTAAGTAACTTTCCTTCAATTTTGGAAAGTTACTTTTGTATTGAAAAGGATAATAAAATGTATAAAGAAGATGATATAAATAAATTACTTGAAATAACATCAAGGGCAGGAGCTATGATGTTAAAAAATGGAGCAGAAATTTATAGGGTTGAAGACACAGTCGAAAGAATAATAAGATCAATTTATGATGCAAGCGACATAGATGTTTTTGCAACCTTTAATGCTTTAATGTATTCCTTTAATGTTGATGGCAAAACTTATGCAAATGTTAAAAGAGTAAAAAATAGAGGAAATAATTTAATAGTTGTAGATAGGGTTAATTCATTTTCTAGAAAATTTTGTAATCACGAATTAAATCTTGATCAAGCTTTGATGGAACTTGATAATATTAGAAATACTACAATTATTGATCCGAAAATTGCAATTATCGGTGCAGTTCTTGCATCTACTGCTTTTCCAATTTTGGTAAATCCAAAAGATCCAATTTTTTTAGATCTTCCAGTTACATTTCTTGTATCATTATTAACTTTTCTTGTATATAGAAATATTGAAAAGAAAATGTATGGATATTTTATTGATAATTT
>NZ_KV808727.1:24583-51814 GCF_001812365.1 Anaerococcus sp. HMSC065G05 | reverse complement strand
TTTGTCGCTGGAATAATGGTATCATTTTTAACCTTGATGATTGGAAAATTTTTTGGTGGATTTAATACGGCAAATGTAATAATTTCATCGATGATGCCATATGTACCTGGATTCATTTTGACAAATTCTATAAGAGATTTGATGAGTGGAGATGCAACAAGTGGTCTTGTAGGACTTACAATGTCTTTATTTATTTCATTAGCTCTTGCAATTGGCGTTGCAGTACCCATAACTATTTTATAAGGAGGAAATATGCATTTATTATTAGGATTTATATTTTCATATATTTCAGCTGTTGGTTTTGCTATGCTATTTTCTTGTCCAAAAAGTTCAATAAAATTATCATCACTTGCTGGTGCAATAGGATTTGTAATCTATCAAGTAGTTGGAGATCTAATTGGAGATGGAGTTTTTTTAAAAGCCTTAGCAGGTGCGTATTTTACAGGTATAATGGGAGAAATTTTTGCAAGAAAATGTCACATGCCAGCTATATTATTTATAGTTCCTGGAATAATTAATTTAGTACCTGGAAAAGGAATATATAACACCTTATACTATTTTGTTGACGGAGAAAAATCTTTGGCTTTAATAAATTTATTTGATACCCTAGCAGCCGCGTCAGCAATTTCTTTTGGTATATTATTGGCATCAGCCTTGTCAAAATCATTAAGAGGATTTAAATTTAGAAAACCAAGTAGAAGATATGATTGGAGAAAGAAAAAATGAAAAAAATATATTTAGCAGGAGGATGTTTTTGGGGAGTTGAAGCATATTTTAAAAATATAAAAGGAGTAGAAAATAGCCTTGTAGGATATGCAAACGGAAATAGTGAAAAAACAACTTACGAAAATTTATACCAAACAGACCACGCTGAAACTGTAGAAATAAGCTACGATGGAAAAGAAGAATCATTAGAAAGAATTTTGGAATATTTTTATTATATAATTGACCCATTTTCAATAAATAAACAAGGAAATGATGTAGGTCGTCAATATAGGAGTGGAATTTTTTCAAAAGATAATTACGATTTGGAATTTTCAAAAAAATTTTTAGAAGAAAAACAAAAAAATGAAGATAGAAAAATTCAAATTCAAGTAGAAAAATTAGAAAATTTTGTAAAAGCAGAAGATTATCATCAAGATTATTTAGAAAAAAATCCAAATGGATATTGTCACATTGATTTATTAGATAAACCAAACCTAGATTAAACTAGGTTTTTTCTTTTGAAAAAATTTATAAAAAGATATAATAAAAATTATAAATTGATTTTTAAAAACTTTATAATACAATCCTTGTAGAAGAAATTATTCTATGATATTATACTCAAAGGAGAGGATAATATGGATCTTATTGATGAAAATAATTTAACTAAAAATCAAAAAAATTTGTTGGATTTAAAAATTCGTCTTATCAAGGCTGAGTATGAATTAAATTTTTATTTGACAGGATATGAAAATCTTAGTCAATTTTATGATGATAAGGAAAAACTTGATAGGATTTTTGTTGATTCTTATGTTTCATTGAGAGATCATAACCTCTATGATTTTGTTGAAAAAATCGATAGAATTAAAGAAAGTGATTTTTCCTATAAAACTGATGATAGGAAAATTCAAAATTTTCTTAAAAGTTTAGAAGATATTAAAAATTTAGATGATGATGAGATTATAAAACAAAAGGGTAGAATAAAAAACAGAATTCGTAAAATGGAAATGGCTACAAGTGAGATTGAATATGTTTTGCTTGGGTCTTTGCCAAGAAATTATTATAGTTAGGAGTTTATATGGCAATAAAATATGATATAGTAGAAAATTTGGGAGTTCTTTCAACAAATGCAAAAGGATGGACAAAGGAATTGAATCTTGTTTCTTGGAATGACAGGGATCCTAAATATGATTTGAGAGATTGGAATGAAGATCATACAAGAATGAGCAAGGGAATTACTTTTACAAAAGAAGAAGCTGAAGTTTTAAAAGAAATTTTAAAAGAAGAATTTGACGACTAAGACCTAAATTTTTAGGTCTTTTATAAATTATAAGGAAATTTTAATGATATATTTTGATTATGCAGCTACATCAATAAAAAGAAAAGAGATTTTAAAAGATATTTTTGAAAATATGGAAGATTTTGATGGAAATCCTGATTCTTTGCACGCCTTGGGAAGGGCTGGAAAAAAAGTTTTGGAAGATTCTAGGGTGAAAATTGCAAAATCTATTAATGCAAATCCAAATCATATAATTTTTACATCTTCTGCAAGCGAGGCCAACAATACAATTTTGTCAAATTTCAAGGATGATTTTGTCATTACTTCAAAAATTGAACACGATTCTATTTTAAATACTGTTAATAAGGAAAAAACAATTTTTCTTGATGTTGATGAGGATGGATATTTTTCTCTTGATAACTTGAAAGAAAAGCTTACAGATGATGTAAAACTGGTTTCTTTGATGTTTGTAAATAATGAAATAGGGGCAATTGAGCCGGTTTATGAAATTGGAGAATTTTTAAAAGACAAAAATGTATTTTTTCACGTAGATTGTGTTCAAGCTTATTCTCATGTTGATATTGATGTAGAAAAACTTCATTGCAATTCTATTTCTCTTTCAGGGCACAAAATTGGTGGGATAAATTCTTTTGGTGTTCTTTATTGCAATCAAAAAATCAAGCCTTTTATAAAAGGTGGGGAGCAAGAAAAAGATAGACGAGCAGGAACTTCTTTTACTATGGGTGCATATTCAATGGCAAAATCTTTCCCAAAAGCTATTGGTGAAAGAGAAAAAATCAAAGAATTAAAATCTTATTTTGTAAAAAAGTTGAAAGAATCTAATTTCTTATATGAAATAAATGGAAATTTGGAAAATTCTACTGATCATATATTAAATTTATATTTTCCAAAGGTAAAAAATGAGCTTCTTCTTACATATTTGGATATGAATGGAATTTGCATTTCTGTTGGTTCTGCTTGTAGGGCAGGAAGTGTGGAAGGAAGTAATGTTATAAAAAATATGTACGATGAAGATAGGGCAAGACATTCTGTAAGATTTTCTTTTGGTTTTACAAATACAAAAGAAGATATTGACTATACATTTGAGGTTTTAAAAAAATTAAGGGGGATAGATGGAAAAGAAAGATAAAAAAGATATAAAAGTTATCGTTGGTGTAAGTGGTGGAGTCGATTCATCTGTTGCTGCCCTTTTATTAAAAGAAGAAGGCTACGATGTGAGTGGAATTTTTATGAAAAATTGGGATGAAGAAGATGAAAATGGAGTTTGTACTGCAGAAGTTGATTATGAAGATGCAGTCAAAGTTTGCAATCAAATTGGAATTCCATATTATTCCATAAATTTTGAAAAAGAATATTATGATAGGGTATTTTCATATTTTCTTGATGAATATAAAAAAGGCAGAACTCCAAATCCTGATATAATGTGCAACAAAGAAATAAAATTTAAGGCTTTTTTAGATTATGCAAAAGATTTGGGAGCAGACTATCTTGCAACAGGTCATTATGCAAGAGTTGATAGGTCAAGTGATGAAACCAAAATGCTAAGAGGTCTTGATTCAAACAAGGACCAAACATATTTTCTTTCCCAACTATCCCAAGATCAAATAAAAGATGTTTTATTTCCAGTAGGAGATTTGGATAAAAAAGAAGTTAGAAAAATTGCTAAAGAAAATAATTTGGCAACAGCTGACAAAAAAGATTCAACAGGAATTTGTTTTATAGGAGAAAGAAATTTCAACGAATTTTTATCCCACTATCTTCCAGCAAAAGAAGGAAATATTGTCGATACTGATGGAAATATTATGGGAAAACACTATGGTTTAATGTATCACACAATTGGTCAAAGAAGAGGGCTTGGAATTGGTGGAGAAGGTGAAGCTTGGTTTGTTTGTGGAAAAGATTTAGAAAAAAATGAACTAATAGTTTGCCAAGGAAAAAATAACGAAAAATTATTTTCAAATAGATTAATAGGATCAAATTTATCATCAATTTCAAAAAAGGGCCTAAAAAAAGAATTTGATTGCACATGTAAATTCAGATACAGACAAAAAGATATAAATTCTCATGTGAAAATTTTAGATGATGGAAGAGTAGAAATAACCTACGACAAAACAAAAGCTGTAACCCCAGGTCAAGCTGCAGTTTTTTATGATGGAGAAGTTTGCTTGGGATCTTGCATTATAGATGAAGTTTATAATGGAGAAAAAAGATTAAAAGTTTAAAAAAAATCGGAGAAAATTCTCCGATTTTTTTAAAAAATATTTTTAAATTTATTTCTAATTAAAATAATAAATTGAATCTAAAATTTCTTCAAAGCTTGTGACTCCTTCTAGAACTTTTTTTATTCCATTGTAGGTCATGGACTTGAAATTTTTTTCTTTATTTAAAATATCCAAATCATTTTTATTAAAATTTTTATTTTCAAAAAATAATTTTTTATAGTCATCATCAAAATCGACAATTTCTTCAACAGCTTCTCTTCCTAGGTATCCATCGTGACATTTTTCACAAGATGACGCTTCATAAATATAAGTTTCTTCGTCTATATCAAAATAATTTTTTATAAAATTGTATTCTTCTTTTGATATTTTTCTTTTTTTCTTACAAGAGCAAAGTTTTCTCACAAGTCTTTGGCTTGCAAGAGTATTTACAGATTGTTTTATTAGATAATCTTCAATTCCCAAATCACGAAGTCTGTTTATTGATGCAAAACTATTATTTGTGTGAAGAGTTGTCAAAACTAAATGACCGGTTATGGCAGCTCTTACTGCCATTTTTGCAGTTTCCTTATCCCTAATTTCTCCAAGCATAATAATATCTGGATCTTGCCTTAAAATTGACCTGAGAGCGTTTTGAAAAGTCAAACCGATTTTTTCATTGATTGAAATTTGATTTATTCCCAAAATATTTATTTCAACTGGATTTTCAATGCTAATAATATTTCTTTTTTCATCATTTAATTTATTTAATAAAGAATAAAGGGAAGTAGATTTTCCAGAACCAGTTGGTCCAGAAAAAATTATCATTCCAGATTTATTTTTAATCGCTTTTTCCAAAATTTTTTTTGAATCATCAGAAAAACCCAATAAATTTTGAGATTTTTTAAAATTTTCAATCGATAAAATTCTTAGAACTAATTTTTCTCCGACTATAGTATTTAAAGTTGAAATTCTAAAATCAATTTCTGGAAATTTTTCTAATTTTAAATAACCGTCTTGAGGTCTTCTTTTTTCTGAAATATCTAATTTGGAAGATAATTTAATTCTAGTTAAAAGTTTAATATAAGAAGGATAGTCCATCTCACTTATAATTCTAAGTTTTCCATCTATTCTAAATCTTATTCTTGAAAATTTTTCATCCATTGGCTCAATGTGTATATCACTTGCATTTAATTTTAAAGCTTTTTCTACAAGCTCATTTATATATAAATCTATATTTGAATTTATCAAATTATTATCCATCACACGCTCCAATATTTATCATCCAAAGACCTATATCTTACAGCTTCAAGGAGATGTTTTGCCTCGATTTTTTCGCTAGCATCAAGATCTGCAATCGTCCTACTCATTTTTATAATTTTATTGTAGGATCTTACAGAAAAATTATATTTTTCAAAAGCTTTTTGTCCGATTTCCTTTACATTTTTATCAAGTTTTATATATTTTTTCATAAGTCTTGTAGACAAAGATCCGTTTGTTGAAATTTTTTCATTTTCATATCTTTTTATTTGAATTTCTCTTGCTTTTTGAACTTCATCTTTCATTTGTTTTGAAGATTTTGTTTTTATATTATCATCCAAATCTTTGTATTTTACAGGTTTTATTTCTATATGAATATCAATCCTATCAAGAATTGGCGAAGATAATTTTGATAAGTATCTTCTTATTTCATTTTGAGTGCAAGTACATTCTTTTAAAGGATTTCCAAAATTTCCACAAGGACAAGGATTCATAGCAGCAATCAAAATAAAATCTGCTGGATATTTGATACTTGCCATTGATCTTGAAATATTTATTTCCTTATTTTCCAAAGGCTCTCTCAAAGCTTCTATGGTTTTTTTGGAAAATTCTGGAAATTCATCCAAAAATAAAACTCCTTTGTGGGCGAGAGTTATTTCTCCTGCTTTTGGAATATTTGCGCCTCCTCCAATCAAAGAAACTTCACTTGCTGAATGGTGGGGTGATCTAAATGGTCTATTATTTATTAATTTTCCACTTTCAAGAAGTCCCATCACTGAATAAATTTTTGTAACTTCAATTTTTTCTTCAAAATCCATATCAGGTAAGATCGATGGTAAATGTTTGGCAGAAAAAGTTTTTCCGCTTCCGGGTGGTCCAATCATCAATAAATTATGTCCGCCAGCTGCTGCAATTTGTAGGGCTCTTTTTAATGAATCTTGACCTTTTATATCAGAAAAATCAAAAGGATATGTAATTTTTTTATTTGTATTTGATAATTTTATTTTGTATGGAGATTTTTTGTTATTTTCGTTAAGGTATGAAACTAATTCTTCTAAATTTAAAAATGGAAAAATATTGCAATCTTTTATTATTGCACATTCGTCCTTATTTTCATTTGAAATTATAAAATTTTTAAAGCCTTTTTCTCTCATAGAAATTACCATGGCAAGAGCGCCTTTTATAGGAACAATTCTCCCATCAAGAGAAAGCTCCCCTATAAAAATAAAATCATCTTTTGAATTTTCAATCACTCCCATACTTTTTAAAAGAGAAATTGCAATCGGCAAGTCTAGTTGAGTTCCTTCTTTTTTTATATCTGCAGGCGATAAATTTATGGTAATTCTTCCTTGGGGAAATTTAAAACCAGAATTTATAAGAGCAACCCTAATTCTGTCTTTGGATTCTTTTATAGATGAATCGGGAAGACCGACAATATTAAAAGCGGGCATGCCAGAAGTTATATCAGATTCAACTTCAATTGCCTTTCCATCAAGTCCCAATAGACTTACTGTATTTGTTTTTGAATACATTTTATTCTCCTAAACCCAAAATTTTTTGATATTTTTTAAAATCTTCATGAACTTCTGCACAAAATTCTTTGTAAATTCCATTTTTATCAGTAAATCCTAATTTGTGGCAATGAAGTAGTTGGTGGTCTAAATTAAATTTGTGTTTTACATTTCCATAAACAGGATCTCCCAAAAGTGGATGATTAATATAGGTCATGTGAACTCTGATTTGATGAGTCCTTCCAGTTAAAATTTTGATTTTTACCAAGGAATATCCATTATTTTCTGAAATAACTTCATATTTACTAATAGCATCACGACCAGAATTTGTTACTGCCATTTTTCTGCGATTATTTGGATCACGATTCATAAAAGTTTGAATTGTTCCAGATTTTTTTTGGAAAATTCCATTGCAAATTGCCAAATATTCCTTGTCAATTTTTCTTGTTTCAAAAAGATTTTTCAAATATTTGTAAGATGAATTATTTTTTGCAATTACCATAAGTCCAGTTGTATCCTTATCAAGTCTGTGAACAATTCCTGGTCTGTCATCGCCTCCGATATGAGATAAATTATCGTAGCCAAAATAATCCAAAAGCCCATTAACCAAAGTTCCACTTACAATTGATCCAGCTGGATGGACAATTACATTTTCATCCTTATCAATAATTGCATAGTCTTCATTTTCATAAATGATTTTTAAATTCATATATTCAGCTTCGATTTTTTCTTTTTCAAATAATTTGTCAGAAATTTCTATTTCATCTTCTAAAATTAATTTGTAAGAAGGTTTTATTTTTTTGTTATTTATTTTTATTTTTTCGTCTTTGATAAAATCTTTTACCTTTTCTCTTGGAATTTCTTCAAAAAGATCAGAAAGATATTTATCAATTCTAATTTCTTTATTTGCTTTAATTTTCATAATTAAATTATAGCATTATGAAAAAATATATACAAAATCCTAATTTATTTACAAAGAAAAAATCATTTTAGCTTTTTATATTTAAGAATAATTCTTATGGTATAATCATATAGAGATAAAATTAGAAAGAAGGGTGTATGAAAGAGAAAGAACTTAATCATCTTGCCATTATTCTTGATGGAAATGGTAGGTGGGCTAAAAAAAGAAATTTGCCAAGATCTATGGGCCACAAGGAAGGTTCTGAAAATGTTGTGGATATTGCGCTCTATGCTAAAGAAAAAGGCATAAAATATCTAACTCTTTATGCTTTTTCTACAGAAAATTGGAAAAGACCACAAGTAGAAGTCAATTATTTAATGAAATTATTGGCAAAATTTATAAAAGATAAGACAAAATTACTCATGGAAAATGAAGTAAAATTAAATATTATTGGAGATATATCAAAACTTCCAGAAAAAACTATAAAAGCTTGCCTTGATGTTTGTGAGCTTACAAAAAATAATGACAAGCTCGTTTTAAATATGGCTATAAATTATGGGGGCAGAATGGAAATTGTAAAAGCCTTCAAAGATATGGCAAAAGATGGAATAGATTTTGAAAATATAAATGAGGATGATATTTCAAATTATTTGTATACGGCAAATATGCCAGATCCTGATCTTTTAATTAGGACGGGAGGAGATCTTAGGATTTCTAATTTTTTAATTTATCAAATGGCCTACACTGAATATTATTTTACAGATATTTTGTGGCCGGATTTTTCAAAAAAAGATTTGGATGATGCTGTTGATGCGTTTTTTGGAAGAGATAGAAGGTATGGTGGTATAAATGAACCTAGCTAAAAGGCTTTTTGGTGGAGGAATAATTCTTTTTATATTAATTGCAATAACTTATCTTGGTGGAATTTATTTTGCAATTGGTTTTGGGATTTTTTCTTGTATTGCTGTAAAAGAATTGGTAAATGCACTGAAAAATTTGTCATACAATGTTCCTTTAAAATTTGCTATGGTAATAAATTTATTTTTTGTTATAAATGCCTTTAGCAATCATCAAAATTTATTTATGTTTGGCTTTACATCCATACTCATAGCAATTTTTGTATATATGATTTTTAATAAAAAATATAGGATGGAAGACTTTTTTGCACTTTTATTTGTAGTAACTTATGTTTCTATTTTTATGTCAAGTGCGATAAGAATTAATAATAAAATATATCTTTATATGTTATATATTATTGCTTGGGGCTCAGATACTTTTGCTTATCTTACAGGCTCAACTATTGGCAAACACAAAATCAAATCATTAGAATCTATTTCTCCTCACAAAACCATAGAAGGTTTTATCGGAGGAATTTGTGGAGCTGTGATTTTAAATTTGATTTATGTAAATTATGTAAATCTTGACAAAAATATATTATTAGTAATTATTTTTACAATAATTGCTGCATTTTTGTCGGAAACTGGAGATTTAGTAGCATCGTTTATAAAAAGAAAATGTAAAATAAAAGATTATGGAAATTTAATTCCAGGTCATGGAGGAATTTTGGATAGGTTTGATTCAATCTTATTTATCAGCCCTTGCCTTTATTTATTTACATTAATATAAGTTAGGAGAAAAATGAAATCAGTTATTATATCGATTATAATGTTCTTATTTTTGATTTTAATTCATGAATTTGGACATTTTATTATAGCAAAAAAAAGTGGAATTAGGGTGAATGAATTTGCTATTGGAATGGGCCCTAAAATTTTTTCAAAACAAAAAGGAGAAACTCTTTATTCTGTAAATCTTTTTCCAATTGGTGGATATTGCGCTATGGAAGGAGAAGATAGCGAAAGTGATGATGAAAGATCATTTGACAAGGCACCAGCCTACAAAAGATTTTTTACAATTCTTGCAGGACCATTGACAAATTTGATTTTTGCAGGATTAATATTTGCTTTTGTATCTTTTAATACAGGAACTGCATCAACAAGCATTGGAAATTTTACAAAAAATTCGCCAATAAAAGCTCAAGGTTTTAAAGTCAATGACGAAATTGTAGAAATTGACGGAAATAAAATAAATAATTTTAATGATATTTCAAAAAATTTAGAAAATTATTATCAAAAACATGGGAAAAATGACAAAATATCATTAAAAATAAAAAGAGATAATAAATATATAGAAAAAAATGTCAAAGTAAAATTTGAAAACAAAAGACCTCTTCTTGGTTTTATTCCAAAAAATAAAGACGTAGGATTTTTTGAATCAATTAAAATTGGTTTTAAAGAAGTTGGCTCAATGATTGTTTTGATGATAAATGTTCTTAAAAGTTTATTTACAGGAAAATTAGGATTTTCTGCTTTGTCAGGGCCTGTTGGTGTTGTAAAAGAAATGGGAAGACAAGCAAATCTTGGAATTATGAATTTATTATTCTTTTTGGGATATATAAGTGTAAATTTGGGATTTTTTAATTTGCTTCCAATACCAGCTCTTGATGGTTCAAAAATATTTACTTCCTTATTTGAAATGATTACAAAAAAGACAGTAAATAAAAAAATTGAAGAAAAATTTACAATTGGAGGATTTGTTCTCTTGTTAGGACTAATTCTTTTGGTTACGATTAAGGATTTAATTAGCTTATTTTAAAGGAGTAAAAATTGAAAAAAACTAGAAAAGTTTATGTAGGAGATGTTGCCATAGGAGGAGGATCTCCTATTTCTATCCAATCAATGACAACAAAAGAGACAAAAAATATTAAAGAAGTCGTAAAACAAATTAATGATTTTGAAAAGGCAGGTTGTGATATTTCAAGATCTGCTATAAATTCTCTTGAAGATGCAAGGGCAATTTCTGAAATTAAAAAGATAACCAATCTTCCTTTTGTGGCAGACATACAATTTGATTATAAACTAGCTCTTGCAGCTGTCGAAAACGGCTGTGATTGTCTAAGAATAAATCCTGGAAACATTGGTGGAAGTGACAAGGTTAAAATTTTGGTTGAAAAATGTAAGGAAAAAAATATTCCAATAAGAATCGGTGTAAATTCTGGTTCTGTGCATAAGGAGATGATTGAAAAATATAAGGGAGTAAATGTTGATAGCCTTGTTTATTCTGCCCTTGATGAAGTAAAAGTTTTAGAAGATTTAGACTTTCACGACATAGTTATTTCTATAAAATCATCAGATGTAAATACAATGATTGATGTAAACAGAAAAATTTCTTCTCTTTGTGATTACCCACTTCATTTGGGAGTTACAGAAGCTGGTCCTCTTTATCAAGCTTTGGTTAAATCATCAATTGGCATGGGATCACTTTTAAAAGATGGAATTGGAGATACAATTAGGGTTTCAATAACTGGAGATCCACTTCAAGAAGTAAAGGCTGGAAAAACAATTTTAAAATCTTTGGGACTTAGACGAGATGGAATTGATTTGGTTTCTTGTCCAACTTGTTCAAGAACAAGTGTAAATTTAGATGAAATTGTAAACGAGGCAAGTGAAAGACTTGATAAATTGAATTTAAATTTAAAAGTTGCCATAATGGGTTGTCCTGTAAATGGTCCAGGAGAGGCGAAAGAAGCAGATTATGGAATAGCTTGTGCAAAGGGCTATGGATTTTTATTTAAAAAGGGAATTACAATAAAAAAAGTAAAACAAGAAGAAATAGTTGACAGTTTGATTGAAGAAATTTTGAAAGATGAAAAAAATGAAAATTAATCTAAAATCTATTATTGAAATTGACAAAGATTATTATATAAACAAGGCGATTTATTCAAAAAAATTAAATAAATTGAAATTAAATATTCTAGGAGAATATGATGAAAATATAGAAAAAAAACTTGAATCATATTTTTCTTATGTTAATTTGTCATTGAAATTTGAAAAGGAAAATAAAAAAGAAACAAATTCCATAGATGATTTTTATGAAAGCCAACCTCTTCCAGATTATTATGAAACAGGTTATGAAAATTCAGAAAATTTGGGCGAAAATAATGAAGAAAAAAATCAAGAAAGTAAAGAGGCTTCATTAAACAATCAAGATATATTTGATTTGCCAAAAATTGAAGAAGAAAAGAAAGAACCTTCAAAAAATCAAGAAGAAGAAAAAACATCAAGCCTTAGAGATTTGAAAAAAATCGAGCTTGAAAATATGATTGAAAATGCTAGAAATAATAAGAAAAATTCTGAAAAAAAAGAAATAAACCAAGCAGAAATTTTAAAATACGGAAGAAATATAAATGGAGATTTATTTAAAATTGAAGAAATTTATGACAAAAAAGGCATGAATCTTTCTATAAAGGGAGAAATATTTGGCATTGATGTTTTTGAATCAAAAAGAGGAAACTTTATTTATTCTTTTGACCTTGAAGATGAATCTGATGCTATAGCTTGCAAGATGTTTGTTCAACCAAGAAATAAATCAAAACTTGAAAATTTAAAAGAAAATATGATAGTTCAAGTTCAAGGCGTTCTAAACTATGATAGCTTTTCACATGAAGATGTTTTTACTGTAAATTCTATGGTGGAATGTGAAAAAAAAGAAAGACTTGATACTTATCCTAAAAAAAGAGTTGAGCTTGAAATTCATACGAAAATGACAAACCTTGATGGATTTGTTGATATGGATGAGCTAGCAAAAAAATTAAAAGCTTGGGGCCATAGCGCTTGTGGAATTACAGATACAGAAACCCTACAGGCTCTTCCAGATATGTATGACAAACTTGGAAAAAATGATATAAAAATGCTGGCAGGAGCAGAGCTTTTGTTGGTTGATAAAAATTTAAGGATTTTAACTAACAACTACAATAAAAAAATTAATGATATAAGCGATTTGAAAAATCAAAGATTTATTGTATTTGACTTGGAGACGACTGGACTTTCAAAATATATAGATAAAATCACAGAAATTGGTGCGGTAAAAATTGAAAATGGAGAAATAATTGAAGTTTTTAATGAGCTTGTAAATCCAGAAAAAATGATTCCTCAAAAGGTTGTTGAACTTACAGGAATTACAAACGAAATGGTAATGGATAAGCCGAAAATTGATGAAGTTTTGCCTAAATTTTTAGAATTTTCAAAAGATTCATATTTTGTAGGACAAAATACAGATTTTGATATTGGTTTTATAACAGAAGCTTGTCAAAAATTATCTTATAAATTTGAGCCAGTTTATTTGGATACTTTACCAATGGCAAGAGCGGTTTTTCCAAATATGGGAAGATTTTCTCTTGATAAACTTGCAAAAAAATTAGGAGTTGGACCTTTTAACCATCACAGAGCAAGCGATGATGCAATGACAACTGCCAAAATTTTTATTAAATTATTTGAAAAAATTAAGGATAAAAATAAAGACCTTAGCCTTGAAAAAATTAATTCAATAAAAACAAAATGGCCTATAGCTCGTCACGAAAATTTCTCATCAATTATTTTTGCCAAAAATTATCATGGACTTAAAAATCTTTATAAAATAATTTCAGAATCTAGGATGAAATATTTTAATTTAGAAGCAAAAACGCCTTTTGATTTGGTAAAAGAAAATAAAGAAGGTTTGATAATAGGCTCTGGTGGCAAAGACGGTCTTTTGTTTAAGGCTATAAGAGATGATTTTTCTGAAGAAAAAATAGAAAAAATTTGCGAATTTTTTGATTTTTTCCAAATAGAGGCGATGGGAGTTTTTGCTGATGATTTGGAAAATGGATCTATAAGAGATAAAAATCAAATTATAGAAATAAATAAAAAAATAATTGAGCTTGGAAAAAAATATAATAAATTGGTTGTAGCAACTGGCTCTGTAAGATATATGGAAAAGAAAGATTATGTTCTTAGAAATATTCTTCACAAGGGACAATTTTTCCATTACAAGGAAAATAATCCTCTTTATTATTTAAAAACAACCAATGAAATACTTGATGAATTTTATTATTTAGATGATCAAACGAAAATGGAAGTAGTAATTGATAATACAATTAAAATTGCTGATAGTTTGGAAAGTATTATGCCAATTCCTCACGAAACTTTTCCACCCAAAATTGAGGGTTCTGATAAAAAATTAAAAGATACAACTTATGAAAAAGCAATCTCAATTTATGGAGATCCTCTTCCTGATCTTGTAAAAACAAGACTTGATAAGGAGCTTGATTCTATAATTTCAAATGGATATGCAGTTTTATATATAATTGCAAAAGAGCTTGTAGAAAAATCAAATGAGGATGGATATTTGGTTGGATCAAGAGGTTCTGTTGGTTCATCATTTGCAGCAACCATGGCAAATATTACAGAAGTAAATCCGCTTGCCCCTCATTATGTTTGTCCATCATGCAAGCATTCAGAATTTATAACAGATGGTAGCGTTGGAGCTGGAATAGATTTGCCTGATAAAACTTGTCCAAAATGTGGGGCAGAGATGAACAAAGACGGCCACGATATTCCTTTTGAAGTTTTCTTGGGATTTGAAGGAGATAAGGAGCCAGATATTGATTTGAATTTTGCTGGAGAATATCAACCAACAATTCACAAATATACTGAAGAATTATTCGGTGAAGGAAAAGTTTTTAGGGCAGGAACTATTGGAACAATAAAAGATAATACTGCTTTTGGTTATATCAAAAAATATATGGAAGATAATGACCTAAATCTTTCTAATGCACAAATTAGAAAATATCAAAGAGGACTTTTTGATGTAAAAAGAACAACAGGTCAACACCCAGGTGGTCTTATGATTGTGCCAAATGATAAAAATATTTACGATTTTTCTCCTGTTCAATATCCAGCAGATGATGGAAAAGATGATATAAAAACAACGCATTTTACTTATAATATGATGCACGGAGTAATTTTAAAACTGGATTTATTGGGCCATGATGTCCCTACAATTATTAGAAGTCTTCAAGATTTAACAAATACAGATCCTTTGAAGCTTCAAATGGATGATGAAAATGTAATGAATATTTTCTCTTCAACAAAACCATTAAATATAAAATATGATTTTTCAAATAACGAAATTGGAACTTTAGGAATTCCTGAATTTGGAACTTCTTTTGTAAGAGGAATGTTAAAAGATACTTTTCCAACAAAATTTTCTGAAATGACAAGAATTTCTGGACTTTCTCACGGAACTGATGTGTGGTTAAATAATGCTCAAGATTTAGTTAAATCAAAAACAGCAGGCTTTGATCAAATAATTTCAACTCGTGATGACATAATGAATTCTTTGATTAATCTTGGACTTGATAAGAAAAAATCTTTCCAAATAATGGAAAAAGTAAGAAAGGGAAAAACTCTTTCAGAAGAAACTTTGGCTTATATGAAAGAAAATAAGGTTCCTGATTGGTACATTGATTCTTGTTTAAAAATAAAATATCTATTCCCAAAAGCTCACGCAGTTGCTTATTGTTTGATGAGTTATAGGATTGCTTATTACAAAGTTTATTATCCTAAGGCATTTTATGCAACATATTTTTCTACAAAATTAAATGATTTTCAATATTCAGTAATTGTAAAAGGATTAAAATCAATCCAATATGCTTTAAATGAAATTAATCAATTAGAAAAACCAACACAAAGAGAAAAAAATCTAAGATCATTGTTGGAAGTTGCGGAAGAGATGGCAGCAAGAGATATAAAAATTAAAAAAGCAGACTTATATAAGTCAGAAGCTGTTAAATTTATTTTGGATGATGACGGAGAAATTTTGCCACCACTTTCAGCAGTCGATGATGTTTCAGAAGCTATGGCAAAAGATATAGTTATTGAAAGAGAAAAAGCCAAATTTATTTCGATTGAAGATTTGAAAAAAAGAACTTCACTAAACAAAAATGCTTTAAATTCTTTAAAAAATTTGGATATAATTGATGGATTGCAAGAAGAAAATCAAATGTCTTTATTTGATTTATAAATTAAAACTCTAATAGAGATTAAATCTTTATTAGAGTTTTTTTATTATATTTTTTTAAATAACAATTTATGCATATATATAACAATAAAAATCAATTAATTATCAAAGTTAAGCGACTTGTGTAGGATTTTTATTATTTTTATTAAAAAATCTTACAAAATTTAAAATTTTTGATATAATACAAGCAAGCGGAAAAAATCTATTAGGAGTAAGTATGAAAAATAAACATAGGGGAGAATTACTTTTACTATTGACTTCCTTTATTTGGGGCTTTGCTTTTATTGCCCAAAAATTAGGAAGTGATTACATAGAACCATTTACCTTTAATTTTTTTAGAAATTTGACAGCTGGAATTTTTTTATTGGCTTATTCATTTTTTAGAAAAAATAAATCGAGAAAAAAAGTAGATAGTATTACAAAAACTGCAACAATCAGAGGTGGAATTGCCACAGGTCTTGTTATGGCAGTTGCAGTTAGCTTTCAACAAACTGGAGTTTATTTTACGACAAGTGGTAAGGCAGGTTTTATTACATCACTTTACGTTGTCATAGTTCCGATTTTTGCAATTTTTATGGGAAAAAAAGTTTCCAAAAAAACTGCAATTTCTATAATACTTGCTCTAGTTGGTTTATACTTATTAACTGTAAGAGTTGATGATGGATTTTCTATAAATAAGGGAGATATTTTAATTTTTATAGGATCCTTATTTTTTGCTTTTCATATTTTATTTATTGATAAATTTTCTATAAGAGCTGATAGTGTAAAAATGTCTATGATTCAATTTTTTGTAGCAAGTTTAGTATCTTTGCTTCTTATGATTTTATTTGAAAAACCAAATTTTGATTTATTAATGAAAGGCATGCTTGCTATTTTGTATCTGGGTATATTTTCATCAGGTTTGGGTTATACTCTCCAAATTGTCGCCCAAAAAGATACTGATCCTACAATTGCTAGTTTGATTTTATCTTTGGAATCAGTTTTTGCTGCATTTTTTGGATTTTTATTTTTGAAAGAAAGACCAGTAGATAGGGAAATTATTGGAGGAATAATTATGTTTATCGCAATAATTTTATCTCAAATTCCCGAACAAAAAATAAAAAAAATTTTTAAAAAGTAAAGCACAAATCTCTAGTTATTTAAAATTAAATACTAGAGATTTTAATTTTATATTTTTATTAAATTTTATTTTGTAAATTTATTTTAAAATTGAAAGTTAAGTCTTTTATAGTATAATAATTTTAAGCGAAGAGTGGACAAATCCACTCTTTTAATATGTAAAGGGGAAGTTATGGATTTAATAAGCAAACTAAAAGAAAATTTAGAAAGTGATATTAATGGGCTTGGTTACGAGCTTGTTGATATTGAATTTGTTAATGAGGGTAAAAATAAAATATTAAGGTTTTTTATTTACAAAGATGGAGGAATCACAATTGATGATTGTGAAAAGACTTCTAATTTTTTAAGCGAAAGATTAGATGAAATTGATCTTATAAAATCTTTTTATTATTTGGAAGTATCTTCTCCTGATCTTTCAAGACCATTAAAGACTGATAGAGATCTTGAAAGAAACAAAGATGAGCTTTTAGAAATAAAGCTTAAAAATGGCGAGAAGTTTATAGGAAAAATTAAAGAAATAAAAGAAAATTCCTTAATTTTTACACTTGAAAATGAAGAAAAAGAAATTGAAAAGAGTGAAATTAAGACTATTAAAATTGAGATAGTCTTCTAGGGGGACAAATGAATAAAGAATTTATAATTGCCTTAGAGGAGCTTGAAAAAACTAAAAATGTTGACAAGAGAATAATCCTTGAAGCATTGGAAAAAGCTTTGGTGAAATCTTACCAAAAAAACTACGATAATAATGAAAATGTTGATGTAAGCATTGACGATGAAACTGGAGAAATCGAAGTATATTCTCTAAAAAATGTAGTTGATGAAGTAAATGAACCGATAGCTGAAATTTCTAAGACAAAAGCAAAAGAAATTGACCCTAAACTTGATTTGGGCGATATTTGTAGGGTTAAAATTGCACCGAAAAATTTTGGAAGAGTTGCAGCTCAAACTGCAAGAAATATTGTAATCCAAAAAATTAGAGATGCCCAAAGAGATTCAGTTTATTCTGAATATTTGGATAGGGCAAATGAAATTATAACAGGCGTTGTACAAAGAGAAGATAAGTTTAATGTCTACATAAATCTTGATAAAATTGAAGGAATTATTCCAATAAAAGAGCAAGTAGAAAATGAAACTTATACTCCAAACCAAAGAATAAAAGTTTTGATTAAAGAAGTAAAAAATACAACAAAAGAGCCGCAAATTATTTTATCAAGAAAAGATAAGGCCTTGGTTGTAAGATTATTTGAGCTTGAAGTTCCAGAAATTACAAATGGAATAATTGAAATTTATGGAATAGATAGAGAAGCAGGTTCAAGAACAAAAATTGCAGTTTTCTCAAATGATCCAGAAATTGATTCAATTGGAGCTTGTATTGGCTTTAAAGGAAGTCGTGTAAATTCAATAGTAGAAGAATTGCAAGGAGAAAAAATTGATATTATAAATTACGATAAAGATATAAAAGTATTTATAAAAAATTCCTTATCTCCTGCAGAAATTAATGAAGTTTATATAAATGATAAGAAAAAACAATCCTTGGTTGTTGTAAGAGAAGATCAATTATCTCTTGCCATTGGAAAAGAAGGACAAAACGCAAGACTTGCAGCAAGACTTACAGGCTGGAAAATTGATATAAAAAGTCAAGAAGAATTCGACCAATTAAGCCAAGAAGAAATTGATGAAATACTTGGTCTTAACGAACAAACAGACAAAGAATTAGAAAATATTGAAGAAAATTCAAAAGAAGATATTTTAGAAGATGAAAATGTACAACAAGGCGAAAATTTAGATATAGATAAAGAAAATATAGAAGATTTATCAAACGACCTTGACCAAATTATTAAAGAAGATATTGAAGAAAGTGATGAATAATAACTTATTAATAATGGTGAAAAAATGAAACAAAGAAAAATACCACAAAGAAAATGTATAGTTTGTGGAGAAAACAAAGACAAACACGAATTGATTAGGATAGTAAAAAACAAAGAAGAAGGAATTATCCTAGATCCTACCGGCAAAAAAAATGGTAGGGGAGCTTATATTTGTAAAAATGAAACTTGCATAAATGAAGCCAAGAAGAAAAGAAAATTAGAAAAAGTTTTTAAAACTGAAATTAGTGATGATCTTTATGAGGAGATAATTGCTATGAAATAAAAGAGGTGATTAGATGGCTAAAAAATTAAGAATTTATGAATTAGCAAAAGAACACAAAAAAAGTACGAAAGAAATGCTCAGTCTACTAAAAGACGAATTTGGACTAAAAATAAAATCCCACATGTCAGTGTTAAGTGGAGATGAACTTGCGATAGTTGAAGAATATTTTAGTGAAGATAAAAAAATAAAAGAAGATAAAAAAGAAATAAAAGCAGAAAAAAAATCAGAAGAAAAATCTTTGGAAGATAAAAATTCAAAAAATAAAAAAGACAAGAAGTCATCAAAGAAAAAAGAAAAAAAGAAAAACAAAAATAAAAAGCAAAATAAAAGATCAAAAAAATCAACCAAAAGAGAAGTAAAAGCAGAAAATAATGATGATGGAAATATTTATATTCCAGAATCAATTTCAGTAAAATCTTTTGCGGAAAAAATCGATGAAAATGCCAACCAAGTTATTATGAAACTTATGGGACTTGGAGTAATGGCAGGTTTAAATGATCAAATAGAATTTGAACAAGCAGAGCTTGTTGCTCTTGAATTTAATAAGGAAATTGCAAAAGAAGTTAAGCTTGATGAAATTGAAATTCAAGAAAAAGATTTAGATTTCGAAGATGACGAAAAAGATTTACAAACTCGTCCACCAGTAGTTTCAGTAATGGGACACGTTGACCACGGAAAAACTTCAATTCTAGATGCAATTAGAGATACACAATTTGCATCTGGAGAAGCTGGAGGAATTACTCAACACATTGGTGCTTCAACTGTAAAAATAAATGATAAAGAAATTGTATTTTTAGACACTCCAGGCCACGAAGCTTTCACTCAAATGAGAATGAGAGGAGCTCAATCAACTGATATAGCAATTTTGGTTGTAGCTGGAGATGATGGAGTAATGCCACAAACAATTGAGGCAATTAACCACGCAAAAGCTGCAGAAATTCCAATAATTGTTGCAATAAATAAAATGGACAAAGAAGAAAGTGATCCAAATAGAGTAAAACAAGAACTTACAGAATATGGTTTAGTTTCAGAAGACTGGGGCGGAGATACAATCATGGTAGAAGTATCTGCAAGAACTGGCGATGGAATTAAAGATTTGTTGGAGATGGTTTTGCTTGTTGCTGAAATGAGAGAATTAAAAGCAAATCCAGACAGAGCTGCAGTTGGAATTATAATTGAAGCTCAACTTGATAAGGCAAGAGGTTCTGTTGCAACTGTTCTTGTTCAAAAAGGGACTCTTCACGATAAAGATTATGTAGTTACTGGTTCATCATCAGGAAGAATTAGAGCTATGTTTAATTCAAAAGGAGAGCCAATCTCAGAAGCAGGTCCATCAATGCCAGCACAAATTTTAGGACTAAGCGATGTGGCAGAAGCAGGAGATAAAATTTTTGCTGTAGAAGATGAAAAAACTGCAAGAGCTTATGCAGATCGTGCAAAAGAGCAAAAAAGAGAAGAAAGACTAATTCAAAAATCTAATACAAACCTTGAAGATATGTACGAAGGCATCGAAGATGGAGAATTAAAAGAATTAAATATTATAGTAAAAACTGATGTAAAAGGAACAGTAGATGCAGTTTCAAGTTCATTCTCTAAACTTTCAAACGAAGAAGTTTTTGTAAATGTAATTGCAGGAGCTGTTGGAGGAATTTCAGAATCAGATGTTCTTCTTGCCCAAGCATCAAACGCTATAATTATTGGATTTAATGTTCGTCCAACTCAAGGTGCTCTTCAAATGGCAGAAGAAAATAATATAGAAATAAGAACTTATTCTGTAATTTATGAAGCGATAGAAGATGTAGAAAAAGCTCTCAAAGGAATGCTTGATCCAGAATTTGAAGAAAAAGTTTTAGGTCGTGCAAAAGTTCAAGAAACTTTCAAAATTCCAAATGCAGGAATGGTTGCAGGTGTTCTTGTAACAAGTGGTTCAATTCCAAGAAGAGCAAAAATAAGATTATTAAGGGACAATGTTGTTATCTTTGATGGAGAAATTGAATCTATGAAAAGATTTAAAGATGATGCCAAAGAATTAAACAATGGCTACGAAGGTGGAATTGGCCTTGAAAAATTCAACGACATCAAAGAAGGCGACGAACTTGAAGCCTACGAAATGATAGAAAAAGAAAGAGAATAGAATGGATAAAAGAAGAACCTTAAAAATATCTTCACAAATGCAAAAAGAATTATCAAAAATTTTGGCAGAAGATATTAATGATCCAAGATTATCAGATAATGTAATAGTTTCTATAACTGAAGTAGAAGTTACAAATGACTTATCCTATGCTGATATTTTTGTTTCAGTTTTGGGAGATGAAAACAAAAAAGAATCTGTAATAGAAGCTCTCGATCAAGCAAAAGGATATATGAAAAAATTAATTGGCGAGAGAATGAGATTAAGATCTATGCCAGAATTTAGGTTTAAATATGACAATTCTATCGAACATGGCGTGTATATGGATAAGCTAATTGCTGAAACCATAAAAAGGGATGAAAAAAATGCCAAAAATCGAGAAGATTAGCCAAAAAGAATTAGAAAATTTTAAAAAATTTATTGATGAGGCTGACACAATTGCAATTTCAGCCCACATAAATCCAGATGGAGATGCCCTAGGATCAGCTCTTGGTCTTAGGAAATCTCTTGAGCTTTATGGAAAAAAATCTGATGTAATAAAAATTAGTGAAGTGGATGATTATTTAAAATTTTTACCACAAATTGATTTTTATAAAAATCCAAGTCTTGAAGAATACGACTTATTTATTATTGTAGATTGTTCAGAATTTGATAGGATTGATAAGGCGATAGAAATTTGTAAAAAATCTAAAAAAGTTCTTGTAATTGACCATCATGAAGGTGGCTCTATCAAAACGGATTTAAATATAATTCATTCAGATTCTCCTGCAAGCTGTGAGCTTGTTTATGAAATTATAAAAAGATTAAAGCTTCCGATTGATAAAGAAATAGCTACACTTTTGTATGCAGGCTTGGTTACGGATACTGGTAGATTTTTATATTCAAATATAAGTGAATTAACATTTTATACTGCAGCAGATTTGTATAAAATCGGAGCAGATTTTGAAATGATTTATAAAAATCTCTACCAAAATAAAGAAATTTCAAAATTACAATTTGAAAATCATCTTTTAAACAAGGTAGAATTTAAAAAGCCTTATGCCCTTGTTGGGATAAGCCAAAAAACTTGTAAGGATTTGGTGTACAAATGGGTGATAGTGAATCGGTTGTAAATATGCTTAGAGATTTAAAAGGAATTGAAGTAGCTTGTCTTGTAAAAGAATATGGAGAAAATGAATTTAAAATTTCTTTAAGGAGCAAAGATTATCTTGATGTTTCTAAAATTGCAAGAGATAATGGTGGCGGTGGTCACATTAGAGCTTCTGGATTTACAATAAATACAGATTCAATGGATAAGGCATTAAATACAATGAGAAAAATTTTAGAAGAGGCAATAAATGACTAGTGGAATTTTGTTAATTGATAAAAGTACAGGAATGTCATCAGGAAAATGTGTATATCAAGCAAGAAAAAAACTAGGCATAAAAAAAATAGGCCATGCAGGAACTCTTGATCCTCTTGCAACTGGTCTTTTGCCACTTTTAATTAACAAAGCAACAAGAGTTTCAGATTTTTTAATGGATGAGGTTAAAATCTATGAAACTCTTGCATTTTTTGGGCAAAAAACAGATACCCAAGATATTACAGGGGAAATTTTAGAAAAATCTTCAAAAACTTTTGAAAAAAAAGATCTGGAAAAGGCAATAAAGGAAAATTTTTTAGGAGAAATTTTTCAAACTCCTCCTATGTATTCGGCTTTAAAACAAAATGGCAAAAAATTATATGAGCTTGCAAGAGAAGGAAAAATCGTAGAAAGAAAACAAAGAAGAATTAAAGTTTATGATTTTGAAATTTTAGATTTTGATTTTCCTTATGCAAGATTTAAAATAACTTGTTCAAAAGGAACCTATATAAGAAGTCTTGTAAATGATTTGGGAGAAGTTTTAGAAACTTTTGCCACAGTAAAAGAACTTAGAAGGCTTAAAGTTGGAAATTTTGATGTAAAAGATGCCATAAAAATTGAAGATTTTGAAAAAAAAGATGTTGATGAGCTTATAAAAAAGCTTATTCCAATTGATAATGCCCTAAATCAATATGAAAAAATAATTTTGGATAAGTCTTATTACAAACAAGCTACAAATGGAATGACTATGAAAGTTGATCTTGAAAAAAATTTTGATGGACTTATTAGAGTTTATGTGGAAGATTTATTTATTGGGCTTGGGGAATATAAAAATAAAAACAAGACTTTGAAGTTAAAGAAGGTGTTTTATGAAGGATAATATAAAAATATTTGACCTAGATTTTAATGAATTTGACTTATCGCCAAAGGCAGTAAGCCTTGGAAATTTTGATGGGGTCCACAAGGGTCATCAAAAACTTATGAAAGAAAATATAAAAATTTCAAAAGCAAAAAATCTTATCCCATCTGTATTATTATTTAAAGAAAACACCAAAAATATCCTAAATGGAGAAAGAGAATATCTTACAAGTCTTGAGGATAAAATAGAAATTTTGAAAAATTTGGGCATAGAATGTTTTTGTCTTTTGGAATTTTCAGACAAATTTAAAGATCTATCTCCTTACGAATTTATTGAAGAAATTTTATATAAAAAATTAAATACCAAATATGTAATAGTTGGAGATAATTATAGGTTTGGAAAAATGGCAAAAGGAGATATAAAAACTTTAAAAAAGTACGAGGAAGATTTTGCCTACAAAACAAAAGTAGTAGATTTTGAGCTTGATGAAGGAAAAATTATAAATTCCACAGACATAAGACAAATGGTAAGAGAAGGAAAAATTGAAAAAGCCAACAAAGACTTGGGACATCCTTTTAAAATGCAAGGAAAAGTTATAAAAGGCGCCCAAAGAGGAAGACTTTTAAATTTCCCAACAGCAAATCTAAAGCCATCATTCAAATACGTTACAGCAAAATCTGGAGTTTATTTTACCAGAGTAAATATAGACAGGGATTTTTATTATGCCCTAACAGATATAGGAACAAATCCAACCTTTGAAAATAAAAAAATGAAAATTGAAACTTATATAATGGATTTTTCAAAAGATATATATGGAAAAAATATAAGCATAGAATTTTTAGAATATCTAAGACCTGATTATAAATTTAATTCTCCTGAAGAATTAATCGCACAAATGGAAAAAGATAAAAAAACAGGAAGAAATTTAATAGAAAAATATAGAAAAGAGTAGGAAACTGCTCTTTTTTTGTGCTCAAATTTATTTTTAATCCTATTGGGTATTTATAATATAGAATTTAAAATTGTAATTTGAAAATTTTAAAAAGGAGATTATTATGAGTAGTTCCAAAAAAGTATTTGATAGACTTAATAAATTAAATATAAAATATGATATGGTAGAACATCCTCCAGCTGAAACTACAGAAGAAGCTGATAAATATATTGAAGGAAAAGAAGGAGCAAGGACAAAAAATCTTTTTTTGGCTAATAGAAAAAATAGACAATATTATTTGATAGTTATGGATGATAAAAAAATGATTAGCTTAAAAGATTATAATAAATTATTAAATGAAAAAGGAATGCACTTTCTTGATCCGAAAAAAGTTTATGAAATAATGGAGCAAGAAGTAGGAATTATATCAGTTTTTGGTTTGATGAATACAAATGAAAATATAAAGGTGTTCTTTGATAAAGATATGATAGAAGAAAATGATCTTATGACCTTTCATCCAGACGACAACACCAAAACTCTTTTTATAAAAAATGAAGATATTTTCAAATTAGTAAAAGACTGTGGATATGATTATGAAATTTTTGATTTTAAAGCAGGAATTAATGAATTAGATTTTTAAAAAATTGAGATTAATTTTATTTTTAAATAAGAAAAATTAATATGCAATTTTTTCTTTGCAAAAATAAAGATATTTGGTATAATATCAAAGATACCTTAACTATGGACTAAGTTTCCTCGGACTATTTCATGGTTATGGCGAATAAATTTTAGGAGGATTTTATGTTAAATAAAGATCAAAAAACAGAAATTATTAAACAATTTCAAAAAGACGAAAAAGATACTGGTTCACCAGAAGTTCAAATTGCTATTCTTACTCAAAGAATCAAAGAACTTACTGAACATTTAAAAGCAAACAAAAAAGACCACTCTTCAAGAAGAGGACTTTTCAAAATGATTAGACGTAGAAAAGGTCTTTTAAATTACTTAATGGAAAATGATATTGAAAGATATCGTGGAGTTATTGAAAAACTTGGATTAAGAAAATAGTTAAATATGACGGGACTTATCCCGTCTTTTTTGTAGTTAGGAGAAAAAATGGAAAAAACTTATGAATATAAGTCACAAAATGGTTCCGATCTTTCTATAACAATCGGAAAAGTTGCTGAGCAAACTAATGGCGAATGTTTAATTAGAACAGGCGATACAATTTTATTAGTTACTGCTGTTGCAAGTGACAAGCCAAGAGAGGGAATTGATTTTTTCCCACTTATTTGTGATTATCAAGAAAAACTTTATGCAGTTGGAAAAATTCCAGGTGGATTTATAAAAAGAGAAGGTAAGGCATCAGACAAGGCTATTTTAATTTCTCGTCAAATGGATAGACCTTTAAGACCTTTGTTTCCAGAAAATTTTTACAATGATGTGCAAGTAATTGCAACCCCATTTTCAGTAGATGAAGATAATGAACCTGATTGTATGACAACAATCGGTGCATCCATTGCTCTTGGAATTTCTGATATTCCTTTTTATGGACCAGTTGCTGCAGTTTCTGTTGGATATGTTGATGGAAAATTTATTGTAAATCCAAACAAAGACGAGAGAGAAAAAACTTCTTTGAATTTAACAGTTGCAGGTACTGCTGATGCAATCAATATGGTTGAAGCTGGTGCAAATGAATTATCAGAAGATGAGATGCTTGAAGCTATGATGGTAGCTCATGCAGAAATTAAAGAAATTTGCACTTTTATCCAAACAATTATTGATGATATTGGCAAAGAAAAGATGGAAGTTTGTGAAGAAGTTGAAACTGAACTTCAAAGAAAAATAAAAGATAAATACACACAAGATATTAAAAATTCTATAAGAACAACTGATAAGGTTCAAAGAGAAAATGATATTAACGAAATAGAAGAAAAATGTAGGGAAGATTTCTTAGAGGAATTTCCAGAAAGTGAAGATGAAATTCACAAAACTGTAGATTCTATTATGAAAAAAGAAGTTAGAAGAATGATTTCAATTGATAAAATAAGACCTGATGGACGTAAGATGGATGAAATTCGTCCTTTATCTGCAGAAGCTGGGCTTTTGCCAAGAGCTCATGGTTCTGGATTATTCCAAAGAGGTCAAACTCAAGTTTTATCAGTTCTAACATTAGGATCTCCTGGGGAAGAACAAGTAATTGATTCAATGAATAGAGAAGAAATTACAAAAAGATATATTCATCAATATAATTTCCCACCATTTTGTGTTGGAGATATTAGACCACTAAGAGGACCCGGAAGACGTGAAGTTGGACATGGACATTTGGCTGAAAGAGCTTTGATTCCAGTTTTGCCTGATACAAATGATTTTCCTTACACAATAAGAGTAGTAAGTGAAGTTTTATCATCAAACGGTTCATCATCACAAGCTTCAATTTGTGGTTCAACTTTATCACTAATGGATGCAGGAGTTCCAATTAAAAAACCTGTTGCAGGAATTGCTATGGGCTTAATCAAAGAAGAAAATTCAATTTCAATTCTTACAGACATTCAAGGACTTGAAGATCATCTTGGAGATATGGACTTTAAAGTTGCTGGAACAAAAGATGGAATTACTGCTCTTCAAATGGATATGAAAATTTCTGGAATAAATAAAGAAGTTTTACAAGAAGCCTTGGCTGATGCTCATAAGGCAAGAATTAAAATTCTTGATGTAATAACATCAGCAATCGACAAGCCAAGAGAAGACTTATCAAAATATGCTCCAAGAATTTTTTCAATAGATATTGATCCAGAAAAAGTTAGAGATGTAATTGGTGCCGGCGGAAAAACAATCAACAAAATAATTGATGCAACTGGTGTAAAAATTGAAACTGAAGACGATGGACACATAACAGTTGCAAGCAATGATGGAGAAAGCGGAAAAAA
>NZ_KV808727.1:13414-24483 GCF_001812365.1 Anaerococcus sp. HMSC065G05 | reverse complement strand
AAAAAAGCTATCGAAATGATTAAATCAATTGTAACTGATCCAAAAGCTGGAGATATTTATGAAGGCGAAGTGAAAAGAATAATGAACTTTGGTGCCTTTGTAGAAATTGCAATTGGCAAAGAAGGACTTTTACACATATCTCAAATTGATACAAAAAGAACTGAAAAAGTTGAAGATGTTTTAAAAATAGGAGATAAGGTAAGGGTAAAAGTTACAGAAATTGATAGGCAAGGAAGAATCAATCTTTCAAGAAAAGCCCTATTAATTGAAGAAGAAAAAAAACAATCTAAAGAAGACTAAGTCTTAAAAGATTTTATAAACTAACTACAAAAAATTATGGTGCAAAATGAATTAATTATTTTTCTTGTTCGAAAATTTTTAATTCATTTTGCACCATAAATAAAATTTTGTAGAAGTTAAAAGAAGGCTGCCATTTATTAGGCAGTTTATTTATTTTCTCCTTTGTTATATAATCTATGTGAGGTGAATATGGCAAATACAAATTCAAATAGAAAAAGAAAAAAATCTAAATATTCAAAAAAATCTGCAAATAGAAAATTTAATAAGAAATCATTTTCTATATTTTTTATGTTTATATCTCTAATAGGATTTATATTTTTAATTCTTCCAAATACTGGAAGATTGGGAGATTTTATTACATATACAAATTTTAGAATTTTTGGATTTATGTCTTATTTTGTTTTTATTTTTGTTTTTATAAGTTTTTTATTTGTATTTATGGATAAATTCAAAAAATATCTTAGGATATTTAATATTTTATTTATCCTGATTTTATTAACTATGGCAATTTTATCTATGAAATTTTTGGATAAAACTTTGCCCCTATCAATTAAAAATGCTGAAAAAATGATAAGAGAATCTGGTGGCATTTTGGGAGTAAATATTAGTTTTTATCTAGAAAGGCTTATAGGCAGTGCAGGAATAATAATTTTATATATTATTTTTTGGATTTCTTTAATTAAAAATTTATTAGGCATATCTTATAAGGACTTAATTACAAAGACCAAAGAAAAAACTGTAATTTTTGGAAATTTTATTGAAAAAAACTATATGAAAATTTCCAACAAAATAAAAACTTATTTTAGAGAAAAAAAGCTTAAAAAAATCAGAAATAATAGAGAAAACAAAAAAAGAGAATATATAGATAAAAAAGAAGATTTAAGCAAAAATAAAGTTATAAAGATTGAAGAAGAAGTAGAAAAAGAAAATAAGGATGATTTTGACCAAAGATTTGAAAAAGCAAAAATAAATTCCTACAAATCAAAACAAGTCGATTTATCAGATTTTGACCAAACTTTTAAGGAAGAATATACTTTAAATTATAAATTCCCAAAACTTGATCTTCTTGATGATAGGGATGATGATAGTGAGCTTGACCAAAATGATATAAAAGATAAGGCGAGAAGAATTGAGGAGTGCTTGGATTCTTTTGGTATAAAATCAAAAGTTGTTCAAATTAATATCGGACCAAGCGTAACTTGTTTTGAATTAAAACCTCAAAGAGGTGTAAAAGTTTCAAAAATTTTAAATTTATCTGATGATTTATCACTTGCACTTGCAACAAGCGATATAAGAATTGAAGCGCCAATTCCAGGAAAAAGCCACGTTGGAATAGAAGTTCCAAATTCACAAAAAGAAGTTGTTGGCTTAAAAGAAATGATTGCAAGTGAGGAATTTATGAAAAGCTCTAAGGAACTTCCTTTTGTTTTGGGAAAATCTATATCAGGATTGCCAAAAGTTTCTGCAATAGAAAAAATGCCCCATCTTCTTGTGTCGGGTGCGACAGGATCTGGAAAAAGTGTTTGTATAAATACGATTATAATGTCAATTTTATATAAGCATTCGCCAGATGAAGTTAAATTGCTTTTGATAGATCCAAAAATTGTAGAGCTTTCAATTTATAATGGAATTCCTCATTTAATTATGCCAGTTATAACTGATCCAAAAAAAGCATCGTCTTCATTATTTTGGGCAATCAGAGAAATGGAAAGACGTTATAAATTATTTGAAGAAAATCACGTAAGAGATATTTCATCATACAGAGATTTATCAGAAATTGATGAAAATATAGAAAAACTTCCCTATGTTGTTATAATAATAGATGAGTTATCAGATTTAATGATGACAGCAGCAAGTGAAGTTGAAGATTATATTACAAGACTTGCTCAAAAATCTAGAGCTTGTGGAATCCATTTGATAATTGCAACTCAAAGGCCAACAGTTGATGTAATAACTGGAACAATCAAGGCAAATATTCCATCAAGAATTGCTTTTGCAGTTACAAGTCAAATTGATTCAAGGACAATTCTTGATATGAGCGGAGCAGAAACTTTACTTGGAAAAGGAGATATGTTATTTTCTCCATCAGATGCAATGAAGCCTATGAGAATTCAGGGAGCTTTTGTATCGGATTCTGAAGTTTTGAGAGTTGTAAATTATATAAAACAAACTCGCGAAGAAGAATACGATAAAAAAGCTATGGAAACTGTTGAGGAAAAAACAAAAATTGTTGAAAATGATAATGAAGATGAATTAATTGATGAGGCAATAGAAATTATTATAAATGAAAACACTGCTTCAGTTTCTCTTTTGCAAAGAAAATTAAAAGTAGGGTATGCTAGAGCTGGGAGAATAATTGACCAATTGGAAGCTCGTGGCGTAATCGGTGGTTACGAGGGCAGTAAGCCTAGAAAAGTTTTGGTAGATCATAGCTATTTAGAAGGAGAGTAATATGAATATAGCAAATAAAGTTACAACCGTAAGAATGATTTTGGTGCCAGTATTTGTGGTATTATATTTAATTTTTGGTAGAATGTATAATGTTGCTGCAATCTTATATGCAGTTGCATCTTTGACAGATGCTCTTGATGGACATCTTGCAAGAAGTAGAAATTTGGTTACAACTTTTGGAAAATTTATGGATCCATTAGTAGATAAAATTTTGACTATGGCAGGATTTGTTTTATTGACAGCAACAAATATAATCCCAAGCTGGGCAGTTATTTTAATAATTTCAAGAGAGCTAATTATTACAGGACTTAGAACTCTTGCTGCAAGCAACAATATTACAATTGCAGCAAGCAAGGGCGGAAAAGCAAAAACAATGAGCCAATGCGTATCTACTGTAATGCTATTATTAAATAATCCTACATTAAATTCAATAGGTCTGGTTTTATTTTATGTAGCGGTTGTATTGACAGTGCTTTCAGGAATTGATTATTTAGTTAAAAATAAAAAAGTTTTAAATTTAGATGATATATAAATTTTAAAGAAAATTTTTTAGATTTTTGAAGACAAGTTTTATTTTTTAATTTATAAAATAGGAAGGAAAATATATGGCTAAAGAAAAAGAAAAAAACACAGATAATGATAAAGAAAAAGCCCTAAGCCAAGCTTTTAAAAATATTGAAAAAAAATATGGTAAGGGTGCTATTATGAAAATGGGCGAAGCTCCAAAGGTTGATGTAACTGTAATTCCAACTGGCGCAATAAATCTAGATATTGCTCTTGGAGTTGGTGGACTTCCTAGAGGAAGAGTTATAGAAATATTTGGACCAGAATCTTCTGGTAAAACAACTCTAACTCTTCACTGTATTGCTGAAGATCAAAAATTGGGAAATACTTGTGCCTTTATTGATGCTGAGCATGCTATGGATGCAGAATATGCAAAAAAATTGGGAGTAAATATTGACGAATTAATTTTATCTCAACCAGATACAGGAGAACAAGCGCTAGACATTGCAGAATCTTTGGTAAGATCTGGTGCAGTTGATTTGATTGTTGTCGATTCAGTTGCAGCTCTTGTTCCAAAAGCAGAAATTGAAGGACAAATGGGAGATAGCCACATGGGTCTTCAAGCAAGACTTATGAGCCAAGCTTTGAGAAGGTTAACTGGAATTATTTCAAAAACAAATACCACAGTTATTTTTATAAATCAATTGAGAGAAAAAATTGGAGTTATGTTTGGTAATCCTGAAACAACAACTGGAGGTAAGGCCCTTAAATTTTATTCTTCAGTAAGGCTTGATATTAGAAGAATTAAAGGAATCCAACAAGGCGATGATTTTGTAGGAAATAGAACCAGAGTAAAAGTTGTAAAAAATAAGGTGGCTCCTCCTTTTAAAGTTGTAGAATTTGATATTATGTATGGACAAGGAATTTCAAAATCTGGAGTAATTTTGGATTCTGCAGTTGATGAAGACATAGTAGAAAAAGCAGGAAGCTGGTATTCTTATAATGGAGAAAAACTTGGTCAAGGTAGGGAAAATGTAAAAACATATCTTGAAGAAAACGAAGACATTCTCCACGAAATTGAAGAAAAATTAAGAGAGAATATAAATTCTGACAAAAAAGATTCAAAAGAATCTGGAAATGTTGAAGAAGATTCTGAAAACGAAGAAGAATAAAAAAAATCGCAAGCTAGTAGAAAATTCTATTATCTTGCGTTTTTTTATTTATGAAATTTTAAAAAATTATTTATCGAATAAGCTTAATTGAGTATGATTCTTTTTTGATAAATTTGATAGGGAAATTCCTATAAGCCTTAAATTTTCGTTTGAAATAATTTGGTCTAACAAGTCCTTGGCAATTTCTGCAATATCTTCTTTTTTTGATATTGGAGAAAGTAGGGTGTAGGATTTTGTATGAGTTTTGAAATATTCTGTTTTTATTTTTAAATTTATAGTGTAGGCTTTTATGTCTTTTGCTTTCAAATCTTCTTCGATTTTTTGGGAAATTTCGTCTATATAAGCGTATAAAATTTTTAAATCTTTTGTATTTTTCCTAAAGGTAAATTCTCTGCCTATTGATTTTCTTTTTGTATTTGTTTGAACTTTCCTATTATCTTCGCCTCTAATAACCTTATAAACATATCTTCCTTGCTTGCCAAAAAGTGATTGTAAAAATTCTTGGTCAAGTTTTAACAAATCTGCAATTTTATAAACTCCAATATCTTTTAATTTTTGAACAGACTTATTTCCAAGTCCATGAACTTTTTTAATATCTAAATTTTTTAAAATTTCAGGCACTTCTTCTTTGCTTATTTCTTTTATGCCCATTGGTTTATTCCAGTCGCTTGCAAGTTTTGCCAAAAATTTATTGTAAGAAATTCCAATTGATACTCCAATTCCCGTTTTTTTTAAAACTTGATTTTGAATTTTTTGAGCTAAAATATTTTTATCTTCATTATTGTCTATAAAAATATATGCCTCATCAATTGAAACTTGTTCTATTGTATGAGAATAAGATTCTATAATATCAAAAACCTCTATGGATTTTTTCTTGTAATATTTTCTGTCGACTTTTACCATAATTAAATCTGGACAAAGTTGTTTGGCAATAAAAACTGGCATGGCAGAATGGATTCCATACTCTCTTGCCTTATAATTTGCTGTTGTAATTATTGATTTATTTGAAAGACCGCCGACAGCCATTGGGAAATTTTTTAAATTTGGATTTCTAAGCTCTTCGCATGATGCGTAAAAGGCGTCGCAGTCTATATGAAAAATTTTATTCATAATATCACCATTACAATTATACTCATAATAAAAAATAAATGAAATTGTTTTATTATGGACTAAATGGGTCTTTATTTGTTATAATTAATTAAGGTGATTTAATGAGAATAGATAAATTTTTAAAAAATTCAAGAATAATTAAAAGAAGGCAGGTTGCAAAAGATGCTTGCCTAAATGAAAGAGTAAAAATAAATGGTAATATTGCCAAGGCAGGAAGTGATGTGGAATGTGGAGATATAGTTGAAATTTGCTTTGGAAAAAGCAATTTAAAAGTAAAAGTTCTTGACTTGATTGATGGTGCTAAAAAAAATGATGCAAGTGAAATGTATGAGGTTATAGATGAATAAATGTGAAAAATACCTTAAAAATAGGTCAAAAAAGAATAAAAGATTTTTGATGGGAAGTATCCTTGTGTTTGTATTAGTATTTGTTTTGTCAAAATCATTTAATAGCAAAGTAAATGCACAAATTGTGGATTTAAATGCTAATATTAAAACAACAAACAGCAAAATTTCTAGCATAAGAGGAGAAATTGAATCTATCAAAGAAGATTATGAAAATAGAAATACAGATGAGTACAAGGAAAAAATAGCTAGAGAAAAATTAGGTATGATTAAGAAAGACGAATATGTGTACAAAGACGAAAATAATAAATAAGTTTAAGTCCACAATAGAAAAAAATAATCTAATAGAAAAAAATGATACCATAATTGTTGGAGCAAGCGGTGGCCCTGATAGCCAATTTTTGATTTATTTGTTAAATGAAGTAAAAGATTACTACAAAATAAATATAGTTCTTGCCCACCTAAATCATCTGCATAGGCTTGATGCAAATGAAGATGAAAAATTAGTTGAAAAAACTGGAGAGAAATTGGGATTTAAAACATTTATAGACCATAAGTCTATGGATGATTACGCAAAAAAAGAAAAAATTTCAGCAGAAAATGCTGGAAGAATTTTAAGGTATGATTTTTTTAGGTCAATAAAAAATAAATACAAAAATGCAAAAATAGCAGTTGCCCACAACAAAGACGATCAGGCAGAAACGGTTCTTATGAGAATAATAAGAGGATCAGGTCTTGATGGACTTAGGGCAATGGATTATAAGAACAAAGATATAATTAGACCAATAATGGATTTTACTAAAAGTGAAATTCTGGAATTTTTAGATGAAAATAAAATTTCCTATCACATAGACTATACAAATTTGGAAACTGATTATACCAGAAATAAAATTAGACTTGAAATAATACCAGAAATCGAAAAAATAAATCCGAATTTCAAAAATTCTTTAATTTCCTTATCAGAAATTGCAAAAAGTGATTATAAAATTATAAGAAAAGTTGAAGACAAAAAGCTAGAAAAAATTCTTATAAAAAAAGATACAAACCATATTTCTTTTGATAAAAATGAATTTGAAGAAATTTCAGATCAGTTGAAGGCAAGGCTTATAAGAAGGGCTATAGAATTTTTATATGGAAATATCAATGATTTTTCAAAAACAAATATAGACGATTTTATAAAAATAAGGTCATTGGAAAATGGGAAAAAAATTATTAAAGATGATTTAATTTTTGAAAAAAATTATAGGACTTATGATTTTTACATAAAAAGAAAAACTCTTGAAAAAAATTTAAAAGAAACCTATATGAATTTAAATGATAGAAAAATTTTTGGAAATTATAAATTTAAAACAGCTCTTGTTTCCTATGATTTTTATAAAAATTCTAGCAAAAAAAATAGAGTTTTTTATAGTTTGGAAAATTTAGATGATATTTCAATAAAAATCAGGTATAGAGTAAATGGCGATTATTTTACAGCAATGAAAAATGGAAAAAGAAAAAAACTCAAAGATTTCTTTATTGATGAAAAAATTGATAGAAAAGATAGGGATAAAATTCCACTTTTATTTATAAACAACAAGCTAGCATGGATTGTTGGAAAAAGAAGAAGTGAGGATTTTAAAGTAAAATATGAAGATACGAATATTTTAATGGTAAGTGTGGAGGAGTTATGAAAATTGATTTAGAAGATGTAATAGACCAAGTACTAATTGATGAAGAAAGTTTAAATAAAAGAATAAAACAGCTTGCAGGTCAAATAAACGAATATTATTTAGACAAAAATGAGCTTGTACTTGTGGGAATTCTAAAAGGTTCAATTATGTTTATGGCTGAACTTGCCAAAAATATTAAATTAGATTGTACTTTAGAATTTATGGATGTTTCATCTTACGAAAATGGCACACAATCTTCAGGAAATGTAAAAATAATAAAAGATTTGGATACAGATATTACTGGAAAAGAAGTTTTATTAGTTGAAGATATAATTGATACAGGAAGAACATTAGATGCCTTGAAAGAGTCTTTAATAAAAAGAGGAGCAAATTCTGTAAAAATTATAACCTTACTTGATAAACCAGAAAGAAGAGAAATAGAAATAAAACCAGATTGGTCTGGCTTTAAAATTCCAAATGAGTTTGTAGTTGGCTACGGACTTGATTATATGCAAATGTATAGAAACCTACCCTTTATTGGGGTTTTAAAAAGAGAAGTTTATGAGTAAAATAAAGATAGAAAAATGTTAAAATCTTATTAAATTTGGCTTTATTTCATTTTTTGAAAAAAGCCTTATTTTTTGAGTTTAAATAAAAATAGGAGGTAATATGAAACAATTTGACAAATTTATTATATTAATTTATGTAGGACTTATAGCATGGCTTGGATTTAAATTATTTAAAAGCAAAAAATCAGTTAAAAATTTACAAGGCGATGTAAAAAGTTTTGGAAAAAGATCATCAACTATGGAATATATTTTGTTTGGGCTTTTAATTGTAACAGGAGCTATAAATTTATTTCAAGGAATCAGAATGAAAAATCAAACAGGTCTTATGACAGCATCTGTAATGATAGTTATGGGATTAGTATTTTTCCTAAATACAAAAACAAAAATTTATATTGGAGAAAATGGAATCTTATTAAACGATTCATTTTATACTTACAAAGAATTAAAAAAATGGGGATTTGATAAAGAACGTGGAAATTTGGTAGTAATTACTAGAAAAGACCATCAAGATAATCAAGAATCAGTTCAAGTAAAATTTGAAGATATTGAACAAATAAATACCCTAATAAGAAAATATAAATTAGGTAAATAATCTTGAAAAATCAAACAAGATGATGTATCATATTAGAGTTAATGTTGAGATTATAAAAATTTAGGAGAATATATGCTACTTGTAGTAGATGTCGGCAATACAAACACTGTGATTGGCGTTTACAATAAAAAGAAATTAAAAACAAAATTTAGAATTACAACAAATCAAATTGTAACAAGCGATGAAATAGTTCAAATTCTATATAATTTTTTGGCAATTCATAAAATTGATAAAGATAATATAGAAGATACAATAATATCATCAGTAGCACCCGATGTTTTATATTCATGGCAATCTGCAAATAGAAAATTTTTTGGAAGAGAAGCTATGATTGTAGGAATAGGCACAAAAACTGGAATTGATATAAAATATGATAATCCAAGAGAAGTTGGTGCTGACAGGGTAGTAGATGCTGTAGCAGCTTACGAAATGTATGGAGGACCTACTATAGTAGTTGATCTTGGAACTGCATCAACCTTCGATGTTGTAAATAAACATGGACAATATTTGGGAGGATCTATTGCACCAGGACTCAAAACAAGTCTTGATGCATTAATAGATAGAACAGCTCAACTTCCAAGAATTGAATTGCATGATCCATCATCAGCCATTGCAAAAAATACATCAGAATCAATAAATGCTGGAATGGTTTTTGGATATATTGGTTTGATTGATGGAATAATTGAACAGTTGATAAAAGAAATTATTAAAAAAGAAAATATCACAAAAGAAGAAATAAATATAGTTTCAACTGGAGGATATTCTGAATTATTGGCATCAGAGTCCAGATACATCGAAATCGTAGAAAATGACCTAACCTTAGAAGGTTTAAGATTGATTTATGAGAGAACAATTAAAAAATAAACAAATAATGTTGGCACCCTTGGCTGGAGTGAGTGATGTTGGTTTTAGGTTGATTGCAGAAAAATACGGAGCAGACAAAACCTTTACAGAAATGATTTCAGTAAATGCTCTTTATTATGACAATAAAAAAACTGACGATTTGTTATTTATTTCAGAAAACGAAAAAAATTGTAACATACAAATTTTTGGTTCAAAACCTGAGCTAATAGAAAAGGTAGTAAAAGATAAAATAAATCCAATTGAAAAGTCAAAAGAAATTTCTTTTAATATGGGCTGTCCCGTAGCAAAAATTACAAAAAATGGCGAAGGAAGTGCCCTTATGGCAAATCCAAAATTAGTTGAAGAAATTTGTAAGACTTTGAGAAAATCTACTGACAAAAAAATAAATATCAAATTCAGATTAGGAATTGATGATAAAAATTTAAATTATTTAGAAATAGGAAAAATTGCCCAAGATGCTGGAATAGATTATGTGATTTTACACGCAAGAACAAAAGAACAGATGTATTCAGGAAAGGCTAATTGGAATCATATAAAAATATTAAAAGAAAATCTCTCAATTCCAGTTATAGCAAATGGAGATATATTTTGTGTAGAAGATTTTGTAAAAGTAATTGATCAAACAAAAGCCGATGGAGTAATGCTTGCAAGAGGAGCAATGGGCAATCCTTTTTTATTTAAAGAAATAAAAGATTATATAAATAAGGGATTTTATGAAAAGCCATCTTCCAAACAAATAATTGACCAACTTATAGAACAATACAAATTAGAATTAAAATATAAAAAAGAAAAATTAGTAGTAACGCAAATGAGAAAACACCTATCATGGTATATAAAAGGACTTAAAAACTCAAGCAAAATCCGTGATTTGGTTAATAAATTAAATACAATTGAAGAAGTGATGGATGCCTTAGAAAAATATAAATCCACACTGAAAGGATGATAAAATGACAGAACAAAAAGAAGTAATTCTATCAAAAGAATACCTACAAAAATTACAAGACGAACTAGAATATTTAAAAACAAAAAGAAGACCAGAAATAGCAGAAAAAATTAAAGAAGCAAGATCTTTTGGAGATCTTTCAGAAAATGCTGATTACGATGAAGCTAAAAACGAACAAGGCGAAGTCGAATCAAGAATTGCAAAAGTTGAAGATATGATAAGACATGCCAAAACTTTTGAAGATTCTACAAATAAAGATGAAGTTAGCGTAGGAAGTAAAGTTTTAATTCACGATGAAGAATTTGATGAAGATTTGGAATATAAAATAGTAGGAACTGCAGAATCAAATCCACTTGAAGGATTTATTTCAAATGAATCTCCTGTTGGGGAAGCTTTACTTGGAAAGAAAAAAGGCGATAAAGTAGAAGTTGTTACACCAAATGGAAAATGCTACTATACTATTAAAGAAATAAGATAGGAGTAAATATGGATAATAAAAATCAAGACCTTAATGAAATGCTTCAAATTAGAAGAGAAAAACTTGAAAATTTAAAAGCTGACGGCAAAA
>NZ_KV808727.1:11481-13314 GCF_001812365.1 Anaerococcus sp. HMSC065G05 | reverse complement strand
AAAACCCTCACGCTATTGTAAATTTTAGAAATAGAAGTTTATCCAAAGATATAAAAGATAATTTTGAAGAATTTGAAGGAAAAATCGTAAGAGTTGCTGGAAGAATTATGGCAAGACGTGGCCATGGCAATATGAGCTTTATGGATGTTCAAGATTCTCTTGGACAAATCCAAGTTGTAAATCGTAAAAATATCATGGGAGATAATTTCAAAGAAACAAAAGGCTATGATATTGGAGATATAATTGGAATAGAAGGAAAAGTTTTCAAAACAAATCAAGGCGAAATTTCTATTGAAACAGAACACGCAGATCTTTTAACAAAATCTTTGCAAATTTTACCAGAAAAATGGCACGGACTAAAAGATACAGATATTAGATACAGACAAAGATATGTAGATTTAATTGTAAATCCAGAAGTAAAAGATGTTTTTGTACTTAGAAGTAAAATAATTTCTGAAATTAGAAAATTTTTAGAAAATAGAGGATTTTTGGAAGTTGAAACACCAATATTAAATACAATTGCAGGTGGAGCAAGTGCAAGACCATTTATAACCCACCACAACAGTTTGGATATTGGAATGTATTTAAGAATTGCATCAGAGCTTTATTTAAAAAGATTAATTGTTGGTGGATTCGATAAGGTTTATGAAATAGGCAGAATGTTTAGAAACGAAGGCATGGATGCAACTCATAATCCAGAATTTACAACAATGGAATTATATCAAGCCTATGGCGATTTTGAAGATATGATGGAAATTACAGAAACAATGGTAGAAGAAGTAGCAAACAAAGTAAAAGGAACTACCCTTGTAGAGTTTGATGGAAAAGAAATCGAATTAAAAACTCCTTGGAGAAGAATTTCTATGATTGATGCTGTAAAAGAATATTCTGGAGTGGATTTTAACGAAATTACAGAATATGAAGATGCAGTAAAAATTGCTAAAGAGAAAAATGTAGAAGTAAAATCAACAAGAGGCGAAATAATTGCAGAATTTTTTGATGAATTTGTTGAAGATAAATTAATTCAACCTACATTTGTAATTGATTATCCAGTAGAAATATCTCCACTTGCAAAAAGAAAAAATGATGATGAAAGCTTAACATATAGGTTTGAAGCTTTTGTAAACGGAGCAGAAATTGCAAATGCCTTCTCAGAATTAAACGATGCAGTTGATCAAAAACAAAGATTTTTAGATCAAGTTGCAAAAAGAGAAGCAGGCGATGACGAAGCACACATGATGGATTACGATTTTGTAAATGCTCTTGAAGTAGGAATGCCTCCAACAGGCGGACTTGGAATTGGAATTGACAGATTAATAATGATATTAACAGGTCAACGTTCAATAAGAGACGTATTACTTTTCCCAACAATGAAGCCAATAGGCTTAGAAAAGGCAGAAAATGGGGGTTTGTCAAAAGAAACTTACGAAACTTACGACAAACTTACGACAGAAGAAATTGACCTTTCAAAAGTGAAAGTTGAACCATTATTTGAAGATATGGTAGACTTTGAAACTTTCTCAAAATCTGATTTTAGAGTTGTAAAGGTTAAAAACTGCGAAGAAGTTCCTAAGTCAAAAAAACTTTTGAAATTTACATTAGATGATGGTTCTGAAAAAGAAAGAGTTATTTTATCTGGTATTAAGGAATATTACAGCGCAGAGAGCTTAATTGGAAAGACACTACTTGCAATTTGTAATCTTCCTCCTCGTAAGATGATGGGAATCGACTCAGAAGGTATGATTATATCTGCAATTTGTGAGTATGACGGTGAAGAAAAACTTAACTTAATAATGCTGGATGATAATATTCCAGCAGGATCAAAATTATATT
>NZ_KV808727.1:3873-11381 GCF_001812365.1 Anaerococcus sp. HMSC065G05 | reverse complement strand
ATATTCCAGCAGGATCAAAATTATATTAAAGGACACGCTAATTATGAAACTGGGGTTTGTTATGAATCCCAGTTTAATTTTTAGGAGTATGTATGAGATGGATAATTAGAATAATTTTATTACCGATAAGATTAGTGTTGAGTTTTGCTCATAGCTTTTTTAACCTTCATATTAAGTTTGAGTACTGCGTTGTTAAGCGTAGTTTCTACTTTGATTTTTATAATTGGAATAGCTAGCATTTTTCAAGGAGACAAGCAAATTGTAATTGAAGCACTAATATTAGCATTTTTATTTAGTCCATTTGGATTACCTAAATTAGGTATATATGTTATTGGATTATTAGAATTATTAAACTATACAATAAAATCAATTTGAAGAAAAATAAATATAAGACAACCGTAGACGATAGAAAGCAATAATTCTGTCGTCTTTTTTTATTTTAAAGAGAGGAGGTAGGAATGAATTTTGATTATTTTTATAATAGGCAATCTGAGATGTATAACTTCATTAGGTTACCTATGGTATTAATGGAAGATGAGATTTTCGAGAGCATTTCTATTGAAGCTAAAGTTTTGTATTCATATATGCTCAATCGAATGGGTCTTTCATATAAAAATGGCTGGATAGATGAAGATGGAAAAGTTTTTATTTACTACACAATGGATGCTATTAAAGAGCAATTTAACTGTGCTAATGATAAAGCCTTAAAGATTATAAATGAGCTTGATACAAAATCAGGAATTGGATTGATAGAAAAGAAAAGACAAGGACTTGGAAAACCAAATAGGATATATGTTAAAGATTTTATGAGTGTTTTCTATGATTCAAATAATAGAAATCCAGATTTCCGAAAAGCAGAAGTCCAGACTTCCGATAATCGGAATTCAAGAACTCCGAATAACAGACTTCAAGATTTCCGAAAATCGGAAGGTAACTATAACAATATTAATAATAATGAGTTAAGAAAGAATGATTTTAGTAAAGGTCAAAAGCCTTATGGAATATATAAAAATATATTTTTGACTGATGAAGAATACAAGGACTTAACAAATGAGTTAGGAAGTAGAATTAATGAATACATTGATAGGCTCTCGTCATATATGAAAGCAAATAACAGAGAGTATCAAGACCACAAGGCAACGATAATCAATTGGTATCTTAATGATCAGGCGAAAAACATTAATGATAATACAACAAGGAAAATGAATTACGATATAGGAGAGAGTTTATGACAAGTTTAAAAGATTTTGTATTAAGAGAAAATGATATTGAAAGAAATGGGCATATCTATTGCAAGGTATGCGGTAAAAGAGTCGATGGAGAATTACTTGACCTTGGATTTACAAAGTTTATTCCCAGAATTATATGCGAATGTGAAATAAAAAGAGATAAGGAAAATGAAGAAAGAGAAAGACTGATGAAAATATCATCATTGAAAAGAGATTGCTTCTCATCGCCGCTCCAACACCAATATACTTTTGATAAATACTTAAATGAAAAAGGTCAAGCTTACAAGGTTGCTTACAATTATGCTAAAAGTTTTGAACAAATGAAGGAAGACAATGTTGGACTTTTATTTTATGGAGATGTTGGTAGTGGAAAGACTTATCTAGCTTGTTCAATTGCAAATGAATTAATTGAAAGAAAACAAGTTAAAGTTAAAATTATGAATTTATCTCAGGTTATAAACCAAATACAAAAATCAGCATTTAAGCTAGATTCAAATGAAATTATCAATAACCTCTCTAATATTCCTTTGTTAATCTTAGATGACCTTGGAATTGAAAGGGATACATCTTATGCAAGAGAACAAGTATATAACATTATAAACTCAAGATACTTAAAAGGCAGGCCGACAATTTTCACTACAAACTTATCATTGGAAATTATTCAAAATCCTAATATTGACCTTGAGTATCAGAGGATATATTCAAGAATACTTGAAATGACAATACCAGTTAAAGTTACAGGAGAAGATTTTAGAAGAAAAATCCATCAAGAGAAGTTAAGAAAATACAAAGAGTTACTTTTATATGGAGGTGGAATAGATGATTAATGAAGAAGTATCTAGGTCAAGTCTTAATCTTGAAGTAAGACTTGCAAAAGCAACAAGTAAAGCAATTCTTGATGCCTTAAAGAAAGTACACAAGCAAATAGAGGAACAAGGCGGCTTGAAAAATGTAATAAAAAATAACGGAGAAGAAGTAAAACTAAAAGATATGGTTAAAAAGGGACAGTTAGAAGAAATTAATCTAAAAGATCCTGAGTTAAAAGAACTAAAGAAAATTTTAAATAAACACGGAGTGAAGTTTTCTGTTATGAAAGATAAGGAAACTGGTAACCACTCTGTGTTTTTTCAATCTAAGGATATAAAAGTAATGGAACATGCTTTTAAAAAAGCAGTTAAGGCTTCTGAAAGAAAGGCCGATAGAAAAGATTCAATAACGAAGACTATAAATAAGTTTAAAAATATGGCTAAGGACACCATTAGCAAAGATAAAGTTAAAAATAAACATAAGGAGCAAAGCTTATGATAACTAATCTAAAAACATTTGAAAATAAGAATTTTGGGAAACTCACTGTTATTGAAAAAGATGGTGAGTTTTTCTTTATAGCAAATGAAGTAGCAACTATGCTAGGATATGTCAATCCCAGAAAAGCTATTTATGACCATGTAGACGAAGAAGATAAGGGTGTAACGAAATGGAACACCCCTGGAGGAATACAGAATATTTCAATAATTAACGAATCAGGATTGTATTCACTTATCCTCTCATCAAAACTACCACAAGCAAAAATATTCAAAGCTTGGGTAACTAGAGAAGTCTTACCAAGTATTAGAAAAAATGGAGGATATATAGTAGGGCAAGAAAAGAAAACTAATGAAGAGTTACTTGCAGATGCAATTCTGGTAGCCAATAGAATTATTGCCGAAAGAGAAGAAGAGATTGAAGAATTAAGACCAAAGGCAGACTATTATGACAAATTAGTAGATTATAACCTACTTACAAACTTTAGAAATACTGCCAAGGAGTTAGGAATACCACAAAATCAGTTTATAAGTTTTCTAATGGATAAGGGATTAATTTACAGAGATAAGAAAAAGAAACTCTTACCTTATGCAGATAAGAACAAGGGATATTTTGAAGTAAAAGAATGGGTTGATCCACTAGGTACACTTGTAGGAATACAAACATTAATAACACCAAAAGGAAGGCACTACCTACTAATTTTATTAGATAGCGAAGGTTTCTACGATGAATAAGGTATTAGAAGCCATTCTTTCTGATATTAAAAACTTAATTAAAATAGACAACCCAAAGAAATTTATATTATCAAACATTCCCTATCTATCATTCTTCTACATTGGAAATATCTTTTCTAAGCACATCAATTCTTATGTAGGAGGAGATATTATTGATAAAATAATGGTGGGAATTTCTGATATAGGAACTTTATCTTATATACCAAGCCTTAATCCAAGGGACTTGTTAGTAGGTATTTCAGTTGCTGGTCTTGTTAAGTTAATTGTTTACAGCAAAGGTAAAAACAAAAAGAAATATAGGCAAGGCAAGGAATATGGATCTGCAAGATGGGTTGCATAATATTAACTGAACAGGAGTGATATATAGACACGAGAAAAGGAGGATAATGCCATGATAGAATATCACAATAAAATTACAGCACTATACTCCCGCCTTTCAGTTGGTGATGAAGATAGAGACGGTGGCGAGAGTAATAGTATTGTAAATCAAAAAGCCTTTTTAGAAAGGTATGCAAGAGATAAAAAGCTGATAAACATTCGCCACTATATCGATGATGACGAAAGCGGTAGGTTCTTTGACCGTTCAGCCTATACACAGATGATAAACGATGTAGAACAAGGCAAAATCGGTATTGTCATCATGAAAGATATGACAAGATGGGGAAGAGATTATCTTCAAGTCGGAAACGCTATGGAGATATTTCGAAGAAACAATGTACGCTTTATCGCCATCAACAACGGTATAGATAGCATAGACCAAAATACATTGGAATTTGCTCCCTTTATCAACATCATGTCAGAGTGGTATGCAAGAGACATCAGCAAGAAAGTAAAGACAGGAATTAAGACCAAAGGAGCAGACGGAAAGCCTGTCGCAACAGAAGCCCCATACGGCTATATAAAAGACCCTGAGAACAAAGATTATTGGATCGTCGATAAAGAAGCTGCCGAAGTTGTAAAACTCATTTTTAGGCTATTTATGGAGGGGAAAAACAGAAATCAGATAGCTGTTTACCTGAAAGAAAAAGAAATACTAACTCCAACCTTTTATATGAAACAGCAAAACAGAGGAACAGCAAAAAACAAACCACTAAATGAAGAAAACAGATATAACTGGAACAAAGCAACTCTAACACGCATACTGAAAAGACAAGAGTATTGTGGTGATGTAGTCAATTTTAAGACCGAAAAGCATTACAGAGATAAGAGAAACCATTATGTAGATAAAAGCAAATGGCAAATAACAGAAAATGTGCATGAGCCAATAATAGATAGAACTACCTTTGAAAATGTAGAGCGTATGTTAAAAAATGCACCTGTAAAAAGACCAAACGGAGATGGAGAAATTCACGCACTTTCAGGCTTGATGTACTGTAAAGATTGCGGAACAAAAATGCACATTCGCACCATACACAAAAATGGAAGAGTACAGCATGTAACCTATTGCAGTGAATATGCCAAAGGGAAAGCAAAGCACCCCAAATGCAACTCCCCACACCGCATTGATGTTGATGAGGTTATGGAAAATATCGCAGAAGTCTTGCGAAAGATAGCACAGTATTCTTTGGAAAACAAAGCAGAATTTGAGAAACTTGTAAAAGGGAGTCTGTATAAAGAACAGACCGAAGAATTCAAGAAAAATCAAAAGCGTATGCCACAAATCACAGATCGAATGGAACAGATAGAAAGAGTGATGAATAAACTCTATGAAGATAATGCACTTGGAAATATGGATACAGAACGCTATGAACAGTTATCAAGAAAGTATGCAGAAGAATACTACACCTTAAAAGCAGAAAAAGAAGAAATCAAAGAACGCTTATCCGAATGTGAAAATGCAAACCAAAGAGCAAAGAAATTTATCAGACTTGCAGAAAGCTATTCCAACTTTGAAGAACTTACCCCTACCATTATCAATGAGTTTATCAGTAAAATCGTAGTGCATGAAAGAGATGTAAAAAGAGCAAAATATGTAGTTCAACGAATAGAGGTTTATTTTAACTATATCGGAAAATTTGAAAATGAACTTACAAAACAGATAGAGCCGACAGAACAAGAAATGCTACAGATGAGGGAAGAAATAGAAGAAGCAAAGAAAGAAAAATCACGAGCTTATCATAGGGCATATTCTAAAGCATACAGAGCCAAAAATCTTGAAAAGTGCCGAGAGTATGAGAAATTAAAAGCAAGAGAATACAGAGCAAAAAAGAAGTTACAGGCAACAACTTAAAACTAAATATCAACCAATCGCAAAATAGATTTCCTAATTACAGGAAATCTTTTTTTGTGCAAGTCGAAAGGAGGAACTAAATGGCAGAAAATACGAACACTCAAGTAAACGAAACACACGAAGAAGAACAAGAAGAATCCCAAAAGCCTGACGGCATTCTTACAAAAAAGATAAATGGAAAGACTTTTGTAACAGAGATATATTTTGACAAAAAGAGCAAGGAAACATTTCAAGATAAGCTGTTTAAGGTAATACACTCAAAGGATAAATAGTAGCTAGTAAGTGAGAAATCTGGCAGTAGAAAAAATGCCTAAAAAATGATATAATGATAAATAAAATAGGCTTGTGAGGGGGTGTTTTTATGTCGCTAATTAAAATTGAAAACCTCACTTTCTCATATTATGGATATGTAAAACCTATATTTGATAATGTATCATTTTCATTTGATACGAACTGGAAAACAGGGCTAATAGGAAGAAACGGAATTGGAAAATCAACTTTATTCAAGCTACTTCTAAACCAAGAAGTTTACAAAGGAAAAATTAGTAAAAGTGTTGACTTTATTAAGTTTCCACCCAATATAAGTGATACCTCAAAATTGGGAATTGAGTTATATAAAGAACTAATATCAGATGAGGAAGAATGGAAATTATTTAAAGAACTTAACTTACTAAATGTAGATGAAAATCTCCTTTATAGAAAGTTTGAAACACTCTCTAAAGGAGAGCAAACAAAAATCCTTTTAGCTATTTTATTTACAAAGGAAGATGGATTTTTACTTATTGACGAACCAACAAACCATTTAGATATGAACGGAAGAAAAGCTGTAAGTGAATATCTGAAAAGTAAAAAGGGATTTTTGCTTATATCTCATGATAGGGATTTTTTAGATGGTTGTATCAATCATGTTATTTCTATTAACCGAAATTCTATTGATGTCCAATCAGGAAATTTTACATCATGGTATGAAAATAAAGTGATGAAAGACCAGTTTGAAATCAGTCAAAATGAGAAATTAAGAAAAGATATTAAACGATTAAAAGAAGCAGCAAGACAAAGTCAAATTTGGTCTGATAAAATTGAAAATACTAAAAATGGTGTAAAAGTATCAGGCGTAAAACCTGACAAAGGTCATATAGGTCATCAGTCAGCCAAGATGATGAAGAAGTCAAAGAATTTAGAAAATAGACAAAACAAGGCAATAGAAGAAAAACAGAGTTTACTAAAAGATATTGAAACAAAAGAAAATCTATTATTACATCCATTACGCCATCATAAAAATTCTCTAATATCGGTTAGCAATTTATCATCAATCTATGGAGAAAGACAGATATTAAGTAATGTAAGTTTCGAGATAAAACAAGGTGATATAGTGGCTATATATGGTCAAAATGGTAGTGGAAAATCAACCTTGATTAAAATTTTGTTAGGGTTACATCATGAGTATATTGGTGAAATAAAATCAGCAAGTGATTTGGAAATATCGTATATCCCTCAAGATACATCTAATTTGACAGGAAGCCTAAATGAGTATATTCATAAGCAAGGTGTTGATGAAACATTGTGCAAAACAATTCTTAGGAAATTAGATTTTGCAAGAGAATTATTTGAAATGGATATGAAAAACTATAGTGATGGACAAAAAAAGAAAGTTTTAATTGCTGTAAGTTTGTCAATGCCAGCTCATATATTTGTTTGGGATGAACCAATGAATTATATAGATGTAATATCAAGAATACAGATTGAGGAAATTATAAAAGAAGCAAAGCCTACACTCATATTTGTGGAACACGATAAGAGATTTGTGGAAGATATAGCCAATAAAATCATACAATTATAAATGAAATAAAAAATCAAAGTTTAGAAAAAAACTAACACAGAAACAGTAAATCAAAAAAGGTTTACTGTTTTTCTTTACTCAAAATTAGAAAGGGAGGAAATGAGAAAATGAAGAACATAGAAGAAAAAATCTTAATGGCAGATGAAGAAATCAAGCAGTTACAAAACAAAAGA
>NZ_KV808727.1:2875-3773 GCF_001812365.1 Anaerococcus sp. HMSC065G05 | reverse complement strand
AAAAAGGAGCAGTCTTTGAAAGTATCTTTACCGAAAGTAAAAATTTAACCAAAGATGAATTTTATCAGTTAATCACATCTCTAATTCGTAAAGAAGAAGCCAATATCAAAATACTAAAAATTATAGAAAGCAGAGAAGAAACAGAAAATCAAAATATAGAAAACCAAGAGGACGAAACGGACATCGAAGAATAGTCCCTTGTTTACAAGGGCGCACTTATACACCTTAACAGGTGTGTGCGTTCTCCGAAGGCTCTTAGCAGAGGGCATATCAGCTAACGCTGATACAGGGGAGCTACACTCCCCTACGGAAATAAATTTCCTACCCCTTGTGTACTTCCCAAAAGAAATCGGATATAAAGCTATCCGATTTTTTTAGGAAGTCTTATCTATCGCCACATCAACGTATCAGAAAAACGAAAGGAGGTTTTTGACTATGGCGATATATCATCTTTGCATAAAGATTATTTCAAGAGGCAAAGGCAAAAGTGCAGTAGCAGCTTCCGCCTATCGTAGTGGCGAAAAGATAAAAAACGAATATGACGGCATAGTCCATGACTTTACAAGAAAAGGTGGAATAGCCCATACAGAAATTCTTTTACCACAAAATGCACCACAGGAATTTTCAGATAGAGGAACATTATGGAACAGTGTTGAAAAAATAGAAAAGAGTAAAAATTCTCAACTTGCAAGAGAAATTGAAATTGCATTGCCTAAAGAATTAGACAGGGAAAAACAGATTGAACTTGTAAGGAACTATGTGAAAGAAAATTTTGTAGATGTCGGTATGTGTGCAGATATTGCCTTACATGATAAAAATGACGGAAACCCACATTGTCATATCCTACTAACCATGCGACCACTAAATGAAGATAAAACATGGGGAGCAAAATCAAAAA
>NZ_KV808727.1:0-2775 GCF_001812365.1 Anaerococcus sp. HMSC065G05 | reverse complement strand
ACATGGGGAGCAAAATCAAAAAAGGAATATGTCCTTGATAAAAATGGCGAAAAAGTAAAACTAAAAAATGGTAATTACAAAACAAGAAAAATAAATACAACCGATTGGAACGAGCAAGACAAAGCGGAAGAGTGGAGAAAAGCATGGGCAGACATTACAAACAAATATCTTGAAGAAAATAGTATACAGGACAAAGTAGATCACCGTTCTTATCAAAGACAGGGTATAGAGCAAATCCCAACCATTCATTTAGGAGTATCAGCAACACAAATGGAGAAGAAAGGCATAGCCACAGACAGAGGAAATATCAACAGAGAAATCAAAAATCAAAATTCGATTTTAAGAGAAATCTCAAGAAGAATAAAGGCATTACTAAATTGGATAAGAGGAATTGGAAAAGAAGAAAAAACAGAAAAAGAAAATACAAAATCCACCCTCCCACCCAAAGAGAACCTGTTATTCATCTTTGAAAAGCTTATTCGTAAAAATGCAGATAACAACAATGCAGACTTGGAAAAATATATTGAGAGTTGTCAATTACTAAAAGAGAAAAACATCAATTCATTATCTGAACTAAAAGAAAGCATTACTAATTTACGAGATAAGAATTACAAGACCACAAGAGCCTTAAAAGATACTGAGAAAAAGATTGATGAAAAAACACAACTCATCGACCAATCAGAAAAATATTTGAAGTATAAGGACACCTACAAAGCCTATACCAAGACAAAGAAAAGCAAACAGGAAGATTTTTATAACGAGCATACAGCAGAACTTATTTTATTTGAAAGTGCAAAGAAACATCTGAAAGAGCATTTAGGAGAAAGTAAGACCTTAGCCATCAGCAAATGGAAATCAGAACTTGCTACTTTGAAGAAAGAGAAAAAGAGCCTATATAATCAAATATTAGAGATACGAGAAGAAGTAGAACAGGCAGAAAAATTTAAGGTTTGTATAGAGCAATTACAGGTACAAGAAAAGCAACTATCACAGGCAAAGCAGAACGAGTTAGACCTATAAAACTAAGTGGGAAAGTGGTATAATGAAAATAATTAGTTTCACATAACTTGCAAAATAAAATGAGAAAGGAGGGACATGGAGATGAACAAAAATGAGTTGCTTAGTGGTGTTGCAGATACTCTATATATTCCTCTTATAGCAAGAGTTTATGCGTCTGAAAAATTTCCTGATTTTTTTTATGATGAAAAAGCATTATCCTTAAAACAACATATACCCACAAACAGTATAGAAAGTAATACTACTGAATATTTTTATATGGCAAGTGTTTGCAGACAACAAACGATGGACAAAAAAATTATTAGTTTCATCGAAAAAAACAATGAATGTAATATTGTCTTTTTAGGTGCAGGATTGGAAACAGCATATAATCGCATAAAAAATGTTAAAGTTAATTTCTATCAAATCGATTTGCCGGATGTCATAATACTAAGAAAAAAAGTATTAGGAAATGCCGATAATGAAAGATTGATAGCAGGGGATATGTTTACTCTTGATTGGATAAAAGAAATAGATACTTCTTTGCCGACAATGATTGTAGTTGCAGGAGTATATCAATATTTTGATAAAGAAAAAATTGTAGATATGATTAAGGGCATGAAATCATTGATTCCTAACGGAGAATTGATATTTGACGCAACAAATTCCAAGGGATTAGAGCTTGCAAATAAATATGTAAAACAAACGGGAAATGAAGACGCACAAATGTATTTTAGCGTAGATGACCCAAAAGAATTTGCAAGCTGCACGAATACAGGGTTAGTAGAAGTTACAGGCTTTTTTGATGGAGCATTAAAGCATTGTAAGAGATTGAAATTAAAAACAAGAATATATATGTATTTTGCGGATAAGTTAAACAGAACAAAAATTATACATTTGAGTTTCTAACCCAATATCTAACTAATAAATTTTAATAAAGCTAACAGCAAAACAGTAAATCAAAAAAGGTTTACTGTTTTTTTCTTGTCTAAAAGTTAAAATTCTTTATAGAAAAAGCGTCCATAAATATAAAAAGATACTTGACAAAACGCTTCCTGGGGAGAAAGTAAGGATATTGCTCCATATATTGACCCTAAGTTTGAAAACAATGTTCTCATAACTAATACCGAAAGACTAACAATGAACTCAAGACCTAAAAACCCTAAATATGCCAGAAATAAAAATGTATTAGTAATAGGTGGTTCTGGATCAGGTAAAACGAGATTTTATGTAAAGCCAAATCTAATGCAAATGCATTCTTCCTATGTAGTAACAGACCCTAAAGGATTAACCTCTTAGGGACAGAGAAAATAATAAAAACTTGGAAAGGAGGTAATTCTCATGTCAAATACGAAAAGAACAGGACAAACGGCACTTTATGAGCGTTTAAGTCGTGATGATGAAATGCAAGGAGAAAGCAATTCCATCACCAATCAAAAGCAGCTGCTTGAAAGCTATGCGAAAAGAAACGGTTTTGTAAATATCTATCACTATACCGATGATGGAGTAAGCGGAACGACCTTTGATAGAGAGGGATTTCAAAAGATGATAAAAGCAGTAGAAGAAAACAAAGTATCTACTGTGATAGTAAAAGATATGAGCAGGTTTGGCAGAGATTACCTCAAAGTAGGTTTTTATACCGAAATACTTTTCAAAGAAAAGGGAGTAAGATTTATTGCCATCAATAACGGAATAGATAGCGAAAAACAAGCAGAAAGCGACTTTACCCCATTTCTAAATATTATGAATGAATGGTATGCAAGAGATACCTCAAGAAAA
>NZ_KV808726.1:702-9931 GCF_001812365.1 Anaerococcus sp. HMSC065G05 | reverse complement strand
TATTGGTGGGTTTGTCGACGCTCTGAGACAGTAGTTCCGACCTACTGTCTTTTTTTGTGGTGATTCCACATTGTTAACCTCAATTCCTTGAATTAATCAAGGTTTTTTTGACAAGAGTTTTCTTCTCTTACCTAAATTATATCACAAAGGACTTGTTTTTCAAGGCTAATGATTTTCATTTATTTATTGTGATATAATAATTTTGCCTATTACTTAATAGGTGGAAGGCGGTGATAAGTTTGTTCGCCATAATATTGGAAAATTTTATTTTCCCCTTGTTGGTTGGTTTGATTTTATTTTTTGTAAAAAAATATTATTCCAAAAACAAGTAAATAAAAAGACAGTAGTTCGCACCTACTGTCTTTTTTTTGGCGGTTGCCATGTTTGTTCACCATAATACCTTGAATAAATCAAGGATTTGTAAGAGTTTTTCTCTTAATTAGATTATATCACAAAAGCCTATTTTTTCAAGATTTCAAAATATATTTGATTGAGAATAGGGACTTTTTTGACTACAAATCTTGCAATCTCAAAACTTATATAATTTCCCAAGTAAGATTATATTATAATTATATTAATAAAAAGTAGGTATATAGAATTATTATATAACTAATTATCTTATAATAAGAAATTTAAAAAGCAATGAATCGAATCAAATTTCTTACCGCTTCTTACCATTTCTTACCGTTTCTTTATATTTCTTACCATTTATTTAAATTGCAACATTGTATAACAATAAAAAAGTAAAAAATACAATAATTTTTTTAATTTCAAAACTTTTTCTTAACTTTTCTTACCACTTATTTAATTGTAGATTTCTCCTTTTAATTATTTTATATCATAAATGTCAATATCGTTTTGCTCTTCATATTCATAAGAACGTTCAATCCCTTTCATATAAACATCTCTATTTTCTGTATCTTCTGTAAGAGCGCTTTTAATTAAATGCTTTAATTCTAAAGAATTTACAGGGGATCTTTCCATAGCCTGTAAATAAGGCATTTTATCTATTTTTTGCCAATCTACACACTTTTTAAGATTTTTTTTAAGTATTAAATCTAGCCAAATCCTTGTTGCTCTGCCATTTCCATCTCTAAACGGGTGTGCAACATTCATTTCCACGTATTTTTCAATAATTTCGCTAAATTCATTTTCTGGCATGTCTTCTATTATTTTTAGATTTTCTTCCAAAAATAACAAAGGAGCAAATCTAAAATTGCCTTTTGCCAAATTCACGCTTCTTATTTTCCCAGCAAAGCTAAACACGTCTTGGAAAATATATCTGTGTATTTGCTGCAAACCTTTAAAAGTCCCTACTTCAAATTCCTTTATAATACCTTTATCCCAAAGCTCTACAGCTCTTTTTTTACTTAAATATTCTTCTTTTTTTGTCCCCATTTTCCCTCCTTTTCTTTTTCTTCAAGAATTTTTGCAAATCTTTTTCCCCTGGCTTTTTCTGCGTAGCTTTTTGCCTCTGCTACCCCGTTTTTGCTCCTATACGGCTTTTTCTATCAAAAAATTGATTTTCTTTTTGTAAACAAAAATATTCAGCTGTATTAATATTTTTTGTTTTTATATTAACACCTATATAACATACTAATATTTTAAATGTATTATAATTACTATACGTTTATTAAAGCTATTCTCCTTTAGAATTTACAATATTTACTTGACAAGACTTCATTGCTTCAATGGCTATTTTGTGATTTTTTTCGTTTGTTGCCTTGCACAAATCTTCTATTACTGTCACTTCTGTATCTAATAGGGCGTTTTTTATAAGTATGGCATTTGAAAGTACACAAATATCTGTGCAAATTCCTACCATATAGATATTTTCGATTTTTTCTTTTTCATTTAATTTCTTTAAATATTCTACAAGCTCATAAGAACCAAATGACGGTTTGTCAATTATTTTGTGATTTTTTGTATCAATTTTTATTTGCCAACCTTTTGAATTTTTTATGCAATGTTTTACTGGCAGATGACTTCCTTCTAGGCTTTCTAAATAATTTTCATCGTGTGTATCTCTTGTAAAAATTACTTCTCCATCAAAATTTTCTACCAAGCTTTCTATTGGTTTTACTATCTTATCATTGCCTTTGTTTCCTAGCGCTCCATCTACAAAATCATTTTGCAAATCTATTACTAATAATACGTCCATACTTTCTCCTTTTTGGTATTTTTATTAGTATATAACTTATAATTTTTTAAATCAACTTAGAAATTTTTAAAAAAATAAACCTAGGTTTTATCCTAAGTTTATCTTTCTTTATATAATTTTTCTATTCCTAGCAAGTCTTTTATTTTTTCTACTGAAACTTGATCTAGTGATTTTTCTTTCCAATTTGCGCTTTCTTTGTCTATTATTAATGACCTTATTCCTTCTTTCATTGTTCCTGTTTTTCTTGCGTATTTTAATATTTTTAGGTCAAGGTCAAAAACTTGGTCTTTAGTTAGGTTTTTGCAAATAAAATATTTTTCAAATTGTAGGGCAAGCATAAAAAGATTTCTTTCTTTTAAATTGGCCAAAGTTTTTTTTGCAAAATCATCATCTTTATTTTCTTCTAAACTTTTTATAATTTCTTCTATGCTTGAATGGGAAAAATATTTTTCTATTTTTTCTTTATTTTTTGAAATTTTTGAATTACTTTCTAATACCTTATATTTTTGTGTTTGTTTTTTTAATTCTTCTATTAATTTTTTTCCATCATATTTTTTTGATAGGGAAAATAAAATATTTAAAACTTTCTCATAATCTTTTGATTTTACATAAATATCTGCCAAATCATATTTTATTAAATCTGATGATGATAAACTTTCGCCACAAAGTCCTAGGTATTGACCTATGGCTTGGGGAAGTTTTGAAATATGCCAACAAACTCCAACATCCGGCACAAAACCTAATCTTGTTTCTGGCATCGCCCAATTTACGCTTTCGTCTGCAATTATAAAATCTGAATTTACGGTAAGTCCTATTCCTCCGCCCATAACTATACCAAAATAATGGCTAATAATTGGTTTTTTGTAATCTTTTACGTACTTATCTAAAACAAATTCTTCTTCATAAAATTCGTCTTTGTTTTTGCACTTATCATTTAAAAGGTAATCGTAATAAATTGCTTTTAAATCTCCGCCTGCACAAAATCCTTTTTCGCAAAGTGAATCAAATAAAATCGCCTTTATTTTTTTGTCATCTTCCCATTTTTTTAAAATCTTTTCTATATCTTTTACCATTTCCATATTTAAGGAATTGATTATTTCTGGTCTATCAAGGTAAATAATACCTACGTTTTCTATAATTTTTTCTCTTATCATCTTAATCTCCTATAATTAGGATATTTTTAAAATGAAAAATGTCAAGAAATTTACATGTTAAATATTTTACAAATTATTCAGTCCCTAAGGCTTTTAATGTGTCCCCATGAAGTTTTTCTTTGATATTTTTATCTTCTTTTACAAAATATGAATATAAAATATCAACCATAATAGAAATTGGAAATTGTGGGCTTATTGCATTTCCATAGTTTAAATGTTTGAGTGATGGAACAAGGATTACTTCATCGCAATAATCTTGGTACAAATCTCTAACTTGTGAAGTTATAAGAACTGTTTTTGCATTTTTGTTGTGTGCTTGTGATAAAAAAAGCAAAACTTCACTTGTATTTCCACTAATACTAAGTCCAAAAATTAGAGAATCTTCATCGTGAAAAGCTCCTCTCATTTTCATTTGATCAGAATCTGTTATGGAATCTATATTTACTCCAATTCTCATAAATCTAAGTTCCATTTCGTTTGCCGCAAGTCCTGATGATCCTTTTCCGCAAGCTACAACTCTGTGAGCCTTGCTTATATATTTTATTACTTTTTTAATTTGACTTTCATCGATTAGGCTGTAGGTTTTGTTCAATAATTCTTGGTAAGTATTTAAAACTTGGCTCACATTTCCATTTATATCTTCATTTTTTTCTACAAAATCTTCTCCATATTGGTAAACAAATTCTCTGTAGCCCCTAAATCCACATTTTTGTGCAAATCTTGAAAGGGATGCTTGAGATACAAATAATTTTTCTGCTATGGTTTTGCTGGAAAAATCTTCTCTTTTGTTATTGTGAATGAAAAAATCTGCTATATTTTTTTCAACTTCTGTAAAATTATCGTAATTTGATTCTATTATTTCTACAACGGATTTATTATAATAGTCCAAAATATTCTCCTATTTTTCTTCTTCCAAATCTCTGAAATTATAATAAGCTCCCAAGATTCCTGCTTGGTTTTGGTGTTTGGCAAATTTTAAGGTCATATTGTCGAAAAACCTTTTTTCCAAATATAGGGAAATTTTTTCTTCAATTCTTTTTTTCAAATATTTTTCTTGTGCCATAATTCCACCGCCTAGTACGACTGTATCAGGATTTAACATATAAGATAAATTTGCAATTCCAAGTCCCAAAATATCACACATTTCATCAATTGCTTTTATGCAAATTTCATCGCCTTTTTTTGCATTTTCAAAAACTTTTTTTCCATCCCAAGATGATATATCTTCATTTTTTTCTTTAGCAACTTTTTCAACCAAAGTTTTTGCTGAACCTAGATTTTCAAATTTATCATTTCTAATATTAATATATCCTACTTCAAAAGCTGAACCATTTGCCCCGTGAATTATTTTCCCATCAATTATTCCACATCCACCAATTCCTGTTCCAATTGTAAGAGTAAGACAAACTGAGCTGTCCTTTGATGCTCCAGACTTGTATTCTGCATATCCTGCACAATTCACATCATTTTCAACCTGACAAGAAAGATCAAATTTTTCTTTGATTGCTTTTTTAAAATTTATTCCTATATAATTAGGTATTAAGTCTGATGCGTGATAAATTGAGCCGTTTTTTGTATCAACTACGCCTGCTGTTGAAATACAAACTCCCATTATTTGGTCATTTTGATTTTTCTTTACAAAATTTTCTACGATTTTTATAACTTCATTTAGGATATGGTCTCCGCCTTTTTGGGCATTTGTTTCGATTTCATAATTTTCTAAAATATTTGCCTTATCATCAATTAGTCCATATTTTATAGCTGTTCCGCCAATATCTATGCTTATATATTTTTTCATAATATCTCCTTTTAAAAAATAAGAGGCAAATGCTCATCACACTGCCTCTATTATATCCTATAATTTGATTTTAAAAATTGCTTTTTTAATTTTTTGCGGATTTTTAACTTTTATGGCTGTTCGATGACCATCGTTAGGATAACAAATTAGAAAATCTCCCTCAGTTAAAACTACTGATGAATTTTTTTCGCCTTCCATTGCTTGATAATCATCTTCTTTTTTATAAGAACCCAACTTCATATTATCTATAAAATTTAAATCAATTTGTTCACTTCCATCAAGCATAAGATGAAGGTCGAGATAATCTTTATGAGCTTCCCAAAATCTATTTTCAGGATTAGTTGTTTCATATTCTACGATATTTACAAAAAGTTCTTCGCCTTTTATAGAATGAGTCCCTTTTTCCATTTTTTTCATATCGTTATTTTTATAAAAATCAAAACATTCTTTAATTTTTTCACTTAAATATGAAAATTCATCTAAATTTTTTATATTTCCAAATATCATTTCAAACTCCAAATCTTAATTATAAATTGTTGTATTTTTTGGTAGTGGAGTTTCTTTTCCCTTTACTTTATTGTAAATTACTGATGCAACAAGTCCTACTACCAAAGATACTACTATTGATATAATTGAATATGACCAGAAAGAAATTTTTGCTGGATCTACGAAATATTTTATATAAATCATAACTCCACTTGCTGCAATAAAGGCAAGTGTTGCTCCAAATTTATTTGCAGTTTTTGTAAATGCTCCAAGGATAAATGTTCCTACAAGTATTCCCAAAACAAGTCCCATAAATCCATTAAACCATTCGTAAGCTGATTTTATATCTCCATTTGCCAAAATCATTGAAACGATTATTGCAAAAATTCCTACTATTAATGAAACTCTTTGACCGATTTTTGTTTGTTTTTCAAAACTCAAATCTTTATTTAAGCTTGCTTGAATATCCAAAGCCCAGCTTGATGCAACTGAATTTAATCCTGTTGAAAGTGTTGATTGGCTTGCCGCATAAATTGCTGCAAGTAAAATTCCTGTAAATCCTACCGGTAGCTCAAAAGCAATCCATGATGCGAAAATTTGGTCTTGTTGAGCTGCTGGTGGCAATGGATTTGCTTGAACTTTATAAAATACGTAAAGTCCTGTTCCTATTAGATAAAATACTGTTGCTATAAAAATTGATAGACAACCATTTGTTATCATCATTTTGTTTAATTTTTTTGTATCAGTTGTAGTTGTAAATCTTTGTACAATATCTTGACTTGAAACATAAGATCCAATTGTGTTTAAACCTGCTCCAAATATTAGTAAAAATATTGAATCCTTAAATATATTTGCATCAAATATTGGTTCGTTTACTGCTAAAAATTTGTGATTTGTGAAAAGCTCGTTTGCTACTGCCCCAAATCCACCGTTAATATTTGCCATTAGGTAAAATAATCCAAAAGTTACTCCAAGAAGTAAAACTGATCCTTGGATAAAGTCTGTCCACAAAACTGATTTTAGTCCACCAGTATATGAATAAATTATTGCAATTACTCCCATGATTATAATCAAAATATTTACATTTATTCCCATAAGTTTTGATAAAACCATACATGGAAGATACATTATAATTGACATACGACCAACTTGGTAAATTATAAACATAATAGCACCAAGAATTCTTAAACCTTTACTATCAAATCTTAATTCAAGATAATGATAAGCTGTGTCTATATCAAGTTTACTATAAATTGGCAAGAAAAATTTTATAGTAAAAGGAATTGCTACAAGCATTCCAAGTTGTGCAAACCACATAATCCAAGTTCCTGCATAAGAATTTCCTGCAAGAGAAAGGAAAGAAATCGGACTTAAAAGTGTTGCGAAAATAGAAACTGATGTTACCCACCAAGGCACTGTTCCATCGCCTTTAAAATATTCTTTGCCCTTCATTTCTTTTTTAGAAAAATGAAGACCTGCAAACAATACTGCTGCCAAATATATAATTAATATAGCTAAATCAATTTTTGTAAATCCCTGCATTTTATTTCTCCTTAGCCTAAATATTTATTTTTTGCATCATTTATCATTTTAGCTGCTTCATTTACAATTTCCATATCAGAATCAACCAAATTTTCCAATGGTTTTCTAACTCCACCAAGATCTAAGTTTTCATTTATTTTTAAAATAGCCTTGATTACTGCATATAAATTTGCACGAGCTTCGCACATTTTATAAATTATTGCATCAACATCATATTGAATTTCGCGAGCCTTTTCTAAATCTTTATTTTTTAGACATTCATCCATTTTTAAAATTAATTCTGGCATTACACCATAAGTTCCACCGATTGCTCCCTCAGCTCCAATAAGTCTTCCAGAAATAAATTGTTCATCTGGACCGTTGAAAATTATGTAATCATCTCCAGCAGCTTGTTTAAACATTTGAATATCTTGAACTGGCATTGAAGAATTTTTAACACCAATTACATTAGGATTTTTTCTCATCTCAGCAAATAATGAACCTGTCAAAGCAACTCCAGCAAGTTGTGGAATATTGTAAATTACAAAATCAGTATTTGGTGCAGCAGAAGAAATATCATTCCAATAAGATGCAATAGAATATTCTGGAAGTCTAAAATAAATTGGAGGAATAGCTGCAATAGCATCAACTCCCAAACTTTCTGCATGAGCTGCAAGCTCCATAGAATCTTTTGTATTGTTGCAAGCTACGTGAGCAATAACAGTAAGTTTTCCCTTAGCTTCTTTCATTACATTTTCAAGAACAATTTTTTTATCTTCAACACTTTGGTAAATGCATTCTCCAGAAGAACCATTTACATAAACACCTTTCACACCTTTTTTAATGTGATATTTTGTAAGCTCTCTTACTTTTTCTGGACTAATTTCTCCATTTTCATCGTAGCAAGCATAAAATGCTGGAATAACTCCCTTATATTTGTCTAAATTTCTCATAATTTTTCCCTTCCTTTATATTTTTATTTTTTATTTTTCTAATTCATTAATTTTTTCAGCAAAATTTTTAGTTATAACTTGTGGTCTAGTAATAATTGAACCAACAACTACACTGTAAGCACCAAGCTCAAGAACTCTCTTAGCTTTTTCAGGTGTATTAATATTTCCCTCAGCAATTACTTTGTTATTTACATTTTTTAAAATATCTCTAAGAATTTTGAAATCATTTTCTTCGATTTTATCATTTTTAGATTGGTCAGTATATCCAACCAAAGTTGTTCCAATAAAATCAAATCCAAGTTTGTCAGCATTTATAGCCTCATCAACAGTAGAACAATCAGCCATAAATAATTGATTAGGATATTTTTTCTTAACTTCCTTAAAAAATTCATCAATTCCAATTCCACCAGGTCTTAAATCTTTAGTAGCATCCATTGCAATTATTTCTGCCTTAGATGAAATCAAATCATCAACTTCTTTCATAGTTGGTGTAATATAAACTTTAGAATTTTCATAATCTTTTTTTATAATGCCAATAACTGGCAAATCAACTTCATTTTTTATTTCTTTAATATCTTCGCACGTATTAGCTCTGATACCCTTTGCTCCACCTTGCTTAGCAGCTTTTGCCATCTTTCCCATTATAAATGATGAATGTAAAGGCTCATCTGGCAAGGCTTGACATGACACTATTAATTTCCCTTTAATAGAACTTATTTCCTCTATATCAGCCATATCTACCTCCTTGATGGTTACAGTATATTACATCGTAAATATAATTTCAAGATTTTAATTTATTTTGAAATAACTTTCACAAAACAAATCCACAAAATTCGTTTTCCCGTTTTCCAATATATGATTTTTGAATTTTACGAAATTAATTTCAATAAAAGCAATGTTTTTAAAACCATTTGCTAAAAGCTGATTAAAAATTTACGCTGGTTTAAAATATTTTTTAGATAAAAAATAAAAATTTATTTTGAAAATTTTATATGATTTTACAAACTAATTTTTTGCAATAAAAAAACGAGATAAAATAATTATCTCGTCAGATTGTTGACAAACTAAAAAATTACTCATTTCGACCAGATAAACAATCGTTGATTTCGGTTGTTTATCCCGATTTATCGTGTGCAACGAGCGGAGAAATCTCATG
>NZ_KV808726.1:0-602 GCF_001812365.1 Anaerococcus sp. HMSC065G05 | reverse complement strand
AATCTCATGGGATCTCTCCATGCGTTCGTTTCACTCACACTAACACACGTTTGTTTTACAAACTTTTTCGTGTTATCACACTAGTTTTATGGATGATTGTGCCAAAAGGATTAACCTTATAAGGACAGAGAAAATAATAAAAACTTGGAAAGGAGGTAATTCTCATGTCAAATACGAAAAGAACAGGACAAACAGCCCTTTACGAGCATTTAAGTCGAGATGATGAAACGCAAGGAGAAAGCAATTCCATCACCAATCAAAAGCAGCTGCTTGAAAGCTATGCGAAAAGAAACGGCTTTGTAAATATCTATCACTATACCGATGACGGAGTAAGCGGAACAACCTTTGATAGAGAGGGATTTCAAAAAATGATAAAAGCAGTAGAAGAAAACAAAGTATCTACTGTGATAGTAAAAGATATGAGTAGGTTTGGCAGAGATTACCTCAAAGTAGGCTTTTACACCGAAATACTGTTCAAAGAAAAGGGAGTAAGGTTTATCGCCATCAATAACGGAATAGACAGTGAAAAACAAGCAGAAAGCGACTTTACACCATTTCTAAACATTATGAACGAATGGTATGCAAGAGATACCTCAAGAAAA
>NZ_KV808725.1:0-60193 GCF_001812365.1 Anaerococcus sp. HMSC065G05 | reverse complement strand
TCTTCTTGTGGCTTTGGCTTTTCTTCTTTTTCTTTTTCTTCTACTAAATTTTTATCGGATTCTTCTCCTGATAATTGGAAGTTTACATATATTGTCTTTGGTGTATTTGGATTTTCTTCTTTGACCAATGTATATTTTACTTGTCTATTTACTGGCAATTTATCGCCTGTGTACTCATAACGATTACCATTTTTTGATACTGCTCTAAGTTTTACTTTTTCAAATTCAAATGATGTTGGTGCATCGATAACTTGATGGTCGGAAATATTTCTTTTATCTACGTAATCCATTTCAACTTTATCGACTTTGTACCACTTATTTCCATCTGCGCTGTATTCTAATCCGATTATATAATCTTTACTATATTTTCCGATTAAAATTCTAAAGTCATCATAGGATAGTGATTTTTGGTGCATTACTTTTGCTTTTATAATTTTTTTGTTAGCATAATTTTTTAAGTCGCTTCCGTTTTCTATTATTTTTCCATTTTCGTCTGTAATGCTAATTCCATTTTCTTTGAAATCTTTCCATTCTACTTCTTTTTGACTTCCATCTTTTTTGATTAAGTTTACTTTCATTTCTGTAAAATCAACTCCATCGCCTTTGTTTACTTCTATGTTTTTATTTTTTGGAGCTGTTATTGTGATTTCTTTTACATCTGAATTTGTAATGTAATCATTTGATGATTTTTTTGTCGCCTCTCTTGCTGCTGATGATATTCCACTAGCACTAACTGTTGCACCTGTAACGCTATCAAATAATTCTTTTGACTTATATTTTTTGGACATATAAGCTTTTACTGTTCTTGAAATTAGTGTTAAATCTGATTCTGAATTATCATTTCTATATCCGTTAAGATTATTTGCATATTCTGCACCAAAAAGTTCTAATGCTTTTGCTTTTGGGTTACTGCTTTTTCTTATTGTTTCAAAATACTCTCTGTATAATCCCATTTTTGCAAGATTCAATCTTGCATCTTTTCCTTTGATAAAGGATAAAACTTTTTCTGCTTTTTGTCTAAATGGTCCCATATCATCGCCGTATTCTGAATTTTCTCCTACTCTTACTTCGGAAATTTCTCCATTTTCGACTTTTATATATGTTCTAATTTTTCTTGTATTAATATATCCAATGCCCCATCCTGTATATTCGCCGTCTTTTAATGGTTGATCGTTATAATATTTTTTAAGGGCTTCGTCTATTTTTTCTTCGCTTGGTTTTTCTGGTTTCTTATCTTCTTCTGGTTTTTTATCTGGCTTTTGTTGGTCTGGCTTTTTGTCAGGTTTTGATGGACTATTTTCAATTCCAGCTTTTGATACTGCATTATTTATAGCATCTATTATTCCTTTGCTTGAGAATGTTGCTCCTGATACTGTATCCACGTTTTTGCCAGGCTTACCAAGCATTTTTGAGATTACTCCTTTTGATTTGCTAAAATAAGGATCATCTTCTTTGTGTGAAAGGATTTCTACTTTTGTTATTGAACCTTTTGCTATGGTTACTTTTACTTTTATTGGACCATTAAAGCCTTCTGCTACTCCTTCGTATACACCATCTTTGTATTGTTTGTAAATCTTATTATCTTTACTTGGTTTTTCTGGTTTTTTATTTGGTTTTTTTGCTTGATTTGTATTTGATGGTTTTTTATTTTTATTATCAACATTTTTGCTTCCACCCGCTTTTGATAGAGCATTTCTTACTGCATCAAGTATTCCTCTACTTGAATATGTTGCACCAGAAACTGTATCAACACTTTTGTCAGCTTTTCCTAAAATTTTTGATATAACTGCTCTTGCTCGACCAAAATATGGATTGTCATCGCTGTGTGAAAGTATTTCCACGTTTGTTATTGAGCCTTTCGATATGGTTACTCTAACTCTTATTGGTCCATTAAATCCTTGACCTGAGCCTGTGTAAACTCCATCTTTAAGGTCTTTATTTCCAATTGCTACTGTCCCTTTAGCATTTGCTCTTTTATTATTGCTTGATGCATTATTTACAGCTTGTACTTTTGCATTTTCCTTAGAGCCAGCTTTGTGAAGGGCATCAGCTACTGCCATTTTTATAGCATTTGATGATACTGTAGCTCCTGTTACTGAATCTACATTTACACTTCCACTACTTAAAATTTTATTTATTACAGCATAAGCTCTATTAAAATATTCTGGTGTTTCATTTTGTGAAACAACTTCTATTCCACTTATTTTTCCATTTTTTATGATTACTTTTACGGTTAAATTTCCACCATATCCATTTGCGCTACCAAAATACTCTCCATCTTTTAACCCTTCTACTGGTTTTTTATCTTCTTTTTTAGCTTTTTCTTTTATTTTTTCTTTCGAACCTGCTTTTTGGAGAGCTTTTAAAACAGCATCTTTTATAGCATTTGATGATATGGTTGCTCCTGTAACAGAATCTACATCTACTTTTCCTGTTCTTAAAATTTCTTTTATTATCGCTGAAGCCTTTTTAAAATATTCCTCAGTTTCATTATGGGATAAAATCTTGATGTCTGTTAATTTTCCATTTTTTATAGTTATTCTAACAGTCAACAAACCACCATAACCTTCAGAACTTGCTTCGTATTGACCATCTTTTAAATCTGTTGCAAGACGAGCGCTATCGCTTACTATTTTGTCTTTTTTTTCAGCAGCAAGCTTATTTTTTTCTAAGACAAACATAGACGATTTTATCATAGCCATAGACGCTAATCCTACAATAATAAAGGTCAATACTTTCTTTAAAAATGTATTTTTCATCTTTCCTCTTTACAAAATATATTTAGGTTATTAAAGGTAACCTAAACCTTTTTGATTTTCATTTACATAAAAATCTTAAAAAATTATTGAGTTGTGGAGTATAAACTCCAAATTGCAAATAAATTAAATAATCTATTGTGCAAGGATGAATTTTTAGATATTTTTCAAAATTTTTAAATCAATTTTAATTTCTATCTAAAATATTCGGTTTATAAGTCTTGATATTGGTAAAAATAACTTTGCTTTTCTCATTTTTATAGTATTTTTTAAAATAACTAATTTTTATTTGATATTCTTAGTAAAGTTTTTCATAATATTTTTATCTAATCAAATAATTTGCCGAATAAATACAAATCTAAATCCTTATAAATTTTTATAATTAAAACCTTTATATGATTACTTTATTCGCTTTATAATCTAGCTATATTTTTTCAATATCAATTTTTATTTTTTCACTTTTCCCCCTTTCTAAAAATTTATAAATTCTTACAAGTTTTTTTATTTAAAAACCCGTTAGTTCTAATAGTGATAATCACTATCTGTTCTATTATACAAAATTGTAGAAAAAAACACAATATTTCAAATTATTTTTTTGTTAAATATAAAAAATTTTAAAAAAACTAAAAAACCAACAAATTCCAAGTTTTTAAAATATTTTTACTATAAATTAAATAAGGCTAAGTATAATATATTAAATTTATGTCAAAAAAATTCAAAGATTTCAAATCAAACGCCATTTCCTTTAAATTAATTGAAACTTTGGATTATTTTTAAATATCTTCTATTTTTACAAAAAATTTTTATAATACAAAAATCTGATTTTCTTAGATTTTTTGCAAATAAAAAACTGCTGTAAAATAGAAATATCTATTCTACAACAGTTTATAAAATTATTTTATAAATCATCTTCAATAACTGAAGATTTAGAATAAGCTGAAACTTTTCCTTCAAAGAAATCTGTTTTTACTTGGTTTGGATCTGAATATTCGCTTACCCATTTCATTGATTGAGGTTCGTCTTCATATCCTTCATAGATTGTTCCAAGTCCAAGTCCTTTTGCTCTTAGATTTCCCAAATATTTTATATAATCTTCAATCATTTGTGAATTTAATCCTTGGATTTCATCTCCAATGGCATATTTTCCCCAGGCAATTTCTTGTTCTACTCCCTCTTTTAATAGTGATAAGTAGAATTCTTTTAATTCGTCAGTAAATAAGTCTGGTCTTTCTTCTTTTAAGTCATTTATCATTGATCTAAATAGCCACAAGTGGGTGTTTTCATCCCTATTAATATATCTAATTTCTTGGACAGTTCCTGGCATTTTGCCATTTCTTCCAAGATTGTAGAAAAATGAAAAGCCTGAATAGAAATAAATTCCTTCAAGTATATAATTTGCAATCAAAACTCTCATCAAATTAAATTCGCTATCATCTTTAATAAATTCATTGTATTGGTCACCAATAAATTTATTTCTTTTTAAAAGATGATCATCTTCCTTCCACAAATACAAAATTCTTGTTCTCTCATCAGGAGAGCAAATTGTATCAAGTATGTAGGAATAAGATTGGGAGTGGATTGCCTCTTGGTAGGTTTGAATAGCAAGGCAAAGATTTATCTCGTTTGCTGTTATATAGGTTTGAAGATTTGGCAAATTTGCAGTTTGAATTGAATCAAGATAGGTCAAAAATGACAAAATTCTATCATAAGCCTTTTTTTCAGCCTTGGATAAATTCCTATAATCTTTTATATCTTGGTTTAAATTAATTTCTTCAGGAATCCAAAAATTGTTCATAGCTTGACGATACCAATCACTTGTCCATGTATATTTTACATTATTAAAATCATTAAGATTGGTTGTATTTCCATTGATAATTCTTCTTTTAGAAAGGTCAATATCCCCATCCTCATTAAAAATTCCTCTTTTAGAAACTTCTTCCTTATATTTTTTTTCCATGTTTTTGCCTCCTATCTTATGGGAAATAATTATTTATAAACTAATATTTTTAATTTTATACCCCATTTTCAAAATCGAACTTATATTTTTACTTTTAAATAATTATAAAAAATTTAAAAACTATTAAAATTATTTTTCTTAGCCAAATATTTTATTTAAATTAATACAATACTTCGTTAAGTTAGGGCGGAGGAAATGGGGGAGTTTCGAATTCTCCCCCTTTTTCCTCCCCCTAACAACCCCCACTTTTTTACCCCACTGCAAACGACCGCTGCGCGGGCTAAATTTGTAAGAAGCTTCGCTTCTTTCAAAATTTTTATAAGAATGATAAATCCTCATGCAAAGAATATGATACGGAAAAATTTAATTTGATTTTAACTTGAAAATCCTCCCCAAATCCGTAGTAATTAATTTTATATCTATTTTTAAATTTAAAATAAAATTATGACGCACATGAATCACAATCTTCTACTTCAAGGGATTTTCCTCTTACATAATAGAGGGATTTTACTCCTGCTTCCCATGCTGTTAGGTAGATATTTAAAATTTGTCTCATTGTGTATTCTGTTGTTATATAAACATTTACTGATTGGGCTTGGTCGATGTGTCTTTGTCTTACTCCACAAGCTCTCATTGAAATATTTTGGTCAATGTTGTAGGCATTTTCATATAGCCAGAAGGTTTTTGTATTTAGTCCTGGGGCAACTCTTGGTACTATTGCTCCCTTTTTTTCTTCTAGGAAATATTTGTTCATTATTGGATCCACTCCTGCAGATGTTCCTGAAATTATTGAGGTTGATCCTGTTGGAGCTACTGCCAATAAATATCCATTTCTAAGTCCATTTTCGTGAACGTCTTTCTTTAAATTTTCCCATCTTTCGCTTTCATATCCTCTTTGTTTGAAATAATCTCCATTATCCCAATCACTTCCTTCAAAGCAAGAATATGATCCCTTTTCCTTGGCAATTTCATTTGATGCTTTGATTGCAAAATAGTTTATATCTTCATAAACCTTGTCTACAAAATCAAGATGGGCTTCTTCTTCTGACCATTTTATATCATTTTTTACAAGCATGTGGTGGTAACCACTTGTTCCAAGGCCGATTGCCCTGTATTTTTTGTTGGTTACTTTTGCATAAGGAGTTGGGTAATAATTTAAATCTATTACATTATCCAAAGCTCTAACTATTGTTGAAACAACTTCTTCTAATTCTTCTTTGTCATTTACATCAATATTTCCAAGGGTAAGACTTGCTAAATTACATTCTACAAAATCTCCAGGTTTGGTTGTATTTACAATTACTGTTTCCCCATCAACAGTTTTAATCTCTTCGCTGACTGTCTCTGATGGGCTCATATTTTGGGCGATTTCTGTACAAAGATTTGATGAATATATGATTCCCTTGTGTTTGTTTGGATTTGCTCTGTTTACTGCATCTCTATTGAAAACAAAAGGTGTTCCTGTTTCTGTCCATGATTTTATCAAAAGCCTAATCAAATCTTTTATGGCAATTACTCTTTTTGAAATTTCCTTGTCATTTACAAGCTTATGATAAAATTCTTCAAATTCTTCCCCGTAGGTATCTTCGATTGATTTGCCATATTTTACAAAAACTTCGTGAGGATCAAACATATACCAATCTCCACCAATATTATCCCTACATTCTTTCCAGAAAAGATCTGGTACACAAACTGCTGGGAAAATATCGTGAGCCTTCATCCTATCATCGCCATTATTTGTTTTTAAAGATAAAAATTCTGGTATATCCTTGTGCCAAATATCCAAATAACAAGCAACTGCACCTTGTCTTACTCCAAGTTGGTCAACGGCAACCGCAGTATCATTGGCAAGTTTTATCCATCTTATAACTCCACCTGCCACATTTCTAATTCCTCTAATATCAGAACCTTGGGCTCTAACTTTTCCAAAATAAAGTCCCATTCCACCACCGTGTTTTGAAACTTGGGCGAAGTTTGTAATTGAGCGGTAGATTCCTTTTAAAGTATCTGGAACTGTATCTATAAAACATGAAGAAAGTTGGTTAAAGGGCTTTCTTGCATTGGTCATTGTTGGAGTTGCCATAGTTGCCTTTAATTGTGATAAAATATCATATAATTTTTTGGCAAAAGAAACTTGATCTTTTTCGCCAATGGCAAGGTGCATAGAAATTCCCATAAACATTTCTTGAACGCTTTCAATATATTCGCCTTCAAAAGTTTTAATCAAATATCTTTTTACAACTAAGTCCAAACCAGAATAGGTAAATAATTTATTCCTATCTTCTTTTAAATATGCTCCCAACTCTTCCAAGTCCTTATTGGTGTAAGATTCTAAAATATATGATCCATAAAGACCAGCTGAAGTTAGGTATTGAACTTTTGACCTAAAATCAACAATTCCATATTTTTCTTCGCTAAGGCTAATTTTTAGATTAATCAAATGAATCATAAACCTTGCAGCAATAAATTCCCAATCAGGAGCTTCCTTACTTGTAAGCTCACTTGCAGCCTTGATAAGGGCGTTTAACAAGGCTTCCTTAGTCATATTTTTCTTGGTAAAGGATTCAAATTTTAAATACAAAGACTCGATTGGATATCTTTGATTGTCATACTCATCATTAATATCTTTGATTATAGAAAGAGTATATTCATCATCAATAAAAGCTTCAAAATCGGTTAGGACTTTCCTGTCCATATTGTGTTTTGCCCTATAAAGAATGTAGGATTTAACTTCCTTATAGTAATTATTTTCAATAAGCTCAAGCTCAACCAAATCTTGAATTTCTTCAACAGTAACTACATGGTCTTTTGGGTATCTTTCCTTGATTGTTTTTTCTATATTAAGAGAAATTCTATCCAAATTTTCATCGCTAATAACAGAATCAACAGACCTAAAAGATTTAAAGATTGCACGATTAATCTTCTCCCTTTCAAAGTCAACAACTTGACCATCTCTTTTTTTAACTTCCATATCCACCCCTAAATATTGTTATTTTTATATTTAATCCACTATATATAGTGGTAATTCCGAAATTTCTACCTAACAATCATATCACAAGATAGGAATTTTAAAAAGTATAAAGTACTTATAATTTTTGAAAATTTAAAAATACTTACAAAATAAATAATTTCTAATTATAATTATTAAATAATTTAAATTTAAAATTTCCCACAAAAAAGATATATCTTGAAATTCAAAATATATCTTAAAATCTTTATTTAATTTTCAAAAAGATAATCTACCACATCATCTTTTATAACTACAGTATCAACTAACATATCTGCCAAAGATTGTTTGTTTGGGCTAAATCCTATAATTAGGTACAAAATTTTTATAAAATTTTGAATATATCTTGCGAAAACTTCTCTTACCAAACAATCAAAAAAACTAAGTTTTTCATCATTTAAAGAAATAACCCTAATTCCCATTGCCATTTTTCCTAAAGTTTGGCCGTTGTTCAAATAAGTTAAGATGAAAAAATATAACAAACAAATTCCTGTTTCAATTAAAGGATTTATTTCTATATTCATAATTGTTAAATCCGTTTTTATTTGAAAAATTTTCATAATAATATTTGAAAAAGAATAGGCAACTATAGAGTCTATTGTAAAAGCCACAAGTCTAAGGAAAAAACCAGCATAGGCAAATTGAGGTATGGATATTGTCTTTTGTACATTCAAAGAGTTGTTTTCTATTGTTTCCATATTTTCCATAATTTCACCTATTTCCCATAATAATACATTGGTAGCGGAGATTCTTTTTCCATTAATTCTTTCAAAACACTAAGATCAGATGAAGAATTTTTTTCTACTAAATTTTGAGCTTTTGAAAATAATTTTTTTAATGAATAATCACTTCCTTCATATTCAAAAACTTCTGGATTATTTAATTTATAATCTTTTTTCATATCTTCAATTGCATCATCAAGATTTCCAATTTTATCTACAAGACCATTATTTTTAGCTTGAGCACCATCATAAACCCTGCCGTCTGCAAGTTTTCTAACTTGATCTTCTTTCATAGATCTCCCTTGAGAAACAATTTTTATAAACCTATCAAATGACGAATTTATAAGGTCTTGGAAATATTTTTTTTGCTCATCTGTCATATCTTTTCCAAGAGAGCCTGCATCTTTCATCTTTCCTGTTGTAATATTTTGTTCTTTAATTCCATATTTTTCAAACAAACCTTGGAAAGATCTTGATGACATAATTACACCAATAGAACCAGTTAAGGTTTCATTTGAAGCATAAATTTTATCAGTTGGGGCAGAAATATAATAACCACCACTTGCAGCCATTGTCTTCATAACTGTAAATACAGGGATTTTTTTGTCAGTTTGAATTTCTTTTATCTTATTTGCAATTTGTTCAGAATTATAAACAGCTCCACCTGGAGAATTTACTTGCATAATTACGCCTTTAACAGAATCATCCTTGTATATATCATCAAGTTGCTCCATAAAAGAATCATAAACTTCTCCATCTCCAATTGCTCCCTCATAAGAAATAAGAGCAATTTTATTTTTCTTATCCCCATCTTCTACAATATTTTTATTTGCAGTAGCTGAAAAAGGATTAAATTGATTTAAATATTCATTTTTCAATTTATCTGCCTGTTTTTCAGATATTTTATCGCTCCTATTTGATACAATAGAAGACGCTACAAACAAAAGTAGAGCAATAGCCACAGCTATCCATCTTTTGCCATTGTTTTTTTCATATTAACTCCTTTAATTTTATATTTTATAATAACACTATATTATTCTAAATTTAAAGAATCAAGGATAAGAAAATAAGTTTTGATTTTTTTTAACAATTGAGTACAATGAAAAGGCAAGACAATTATCGTTGACACTAAGAGAAATTGTTTTTGTATAGTCTCTTAATTGAGACTATTTACATAAAGGATTTTTACCAAAATTTAAGAGGTAAAAGTCCATTTTTTTGTATGTTTTTAAAACTTATTAATTTTTTCTTTAAAATAATTTTTATTTCAAAGAAATTTTTGCAAAAAAAACCCTGCCCTAAGGCAAGATTATTTTTTTATTTAATTAAAATTTAAAATCTATACTATCTACTAAGTCTCCTCCGTCTATATATTTTTTATCTATTCCAAATAAATATGTTAGTATAAATCCTCCAACATATCCACCGATAAGTCCAAATATATATCCTAGGGCTTTTCCATTATAAATTAGTGGAATTAGTGCAAGTCCACTTGGGCCAACAGCTGTTGCTCCAATTGATCCTATTGCACCAATTATTGCTCCTCCAACTCCTCCGCCAAGACATGCTGTTATAAATGCTTTTCCCATTGGTAGGGTTAGGGCATAAATTAATGGTTCTCCAATTCCTAAAATCCCTACTGGCAATCCACCTTTTGCTATTTCTGTTAATCTTTTATTTTTTCTACATTTTACAAGTATTGCTATTGCAGCTCCTACTTGTCCTGCTCCTGCCATGGCAAGAATTGGCAATAAATATGTTGCACCTTGTTGTTCAATCATTGCAATGTGGATTGGTGTTAAAATTTGATGTAGTCCTAGCATTACCATTGGTAAAAATACTGCACCAAGAATAAATCCTGCAACTGCTCCGCCTAATTCTATTACAGAATTAATTATTCCGATAAGTCCATTTGATATTAATCCTGCTATTGGCATTATTATAAATATTGTCAAAATTCCTGTAACTAATAAGGATATTGTTGGAACAATAATTATATCTAGTGAATCTGGAATTATATTGTGAAGGGCATTTTCAATTTTTACAAGTATAAATACTGCAAGAATTACTCCAATTACTCCACCTTGTCCTGGTAGTAGGGCTGAATCTAAAAACATATTTTTTAATGGCTCGTCTGGATTCATTGCTGAAAGATATACCATTCCTCCTATAACTCCACCCAAACCTTCGTTTCCTTTAAAGACTCTTGCTGCATTTATTCCTATAAATATATTCAAATATCCATAAAGTCCGGTTTTTATTATATTTAAAACTTGAAGTACTGCTCCAAAATTTTCTTGTGAAAGTGAACCTGCTGTTATCATATTTTGCATAACTGAGGCTATTCCACCTATTAATCCTGCTCCTACAAAAGCTGGTATTAATGGAACGAAAATTGATGCTATTGTTGCTGAAAATGATTTAAATTTTGATTTATTTTGTTTTTCTTTTACTTTTGCTTTATTTTCTCTAGTTCTTTTTTCTATATCACTTTCCATTTCTTCAGAAAATTTTGCATTTGCCATATTTGACATTTCTTTTGCTATTTTTTCACTTTTGCCAGGGCCTGTTACTATTTGAATTTGTTCGCCTTTTAAAACTCCCAAAACTCCATCAATTTTTTCAATTTCTTTGAAATTTACCTTGCTTTCATCTACAACTTTTACCCTTACTCTTGTCATACAATTTATAACTTCTGTTATATTATCTTTTCCACCAAAATTTTCTATAAGGTCTGTGGCGATTTTTTTGTTATCTTGTTTCATTGTATTCCCTTTCTTAAAAATCCTTCGTTTTCTTCCAACAATTCAAGTGCTTCTTTTTTGCTAATTGATTTTTTTTCCATTAAAATTGCACATTTTACCCTGCCATCTGCATCATCTAGTAATTTTTCTGCATGATTTTTATCAATATTGCAAATATCTTCAATCATTTTTAAAGCCCTATTTTTTAATTTCTCATTTGATACTCTAAGATCAACCATAAGATTATCGTAAACTTTTCCAATTCTTACCATTGAAGTTGTTGAAATCATATTCAAAACCATTTTTGTTGCAGTTCCTGCTTTCATTCTAGTAGAACCTGTCAAAACTTCGCTTCCTGTATCTATTTCTATTGGATAATCTGCAAATTTTGAAATTTCAGAACCTATGTTACAAGTTATGGAACCTGTTTTTGCTCCAAGTTTTTTTGCATATTTTAATGCCCCAATAACATAAGGCGTTCTTCCACTGCTTGCTATTCCTACAAGCAAATCATCTTTTGTAAATCCATGGTCTAGCAAATCTTTTTTTGCCAAATTTTCATCATCTTCTGCGTTTTCAATTGGATTTCTTAGTGCCTTATCTCCTCCTGCAATAATTCCTTTTATCATATTTTTATCTACGGAAAAAGTTGGAAATGCTTCAGACGCATCCAAAACTCCAAGCCTTCCGCTAGTTCCTGCGCCAATATAATATAAATGACCGCCCTTTTTAAATACATCAACAATAGCATCTGTTAATTTTTCAATATCTGGAATTTTTTCACCAACTTTTTTAGCTATTGTCATGTCTTCATTATTAATTATTTTTAAAATTTCTAGAGTTGACTTGGTGTCCAAACCCTTGCTCTTGTTATTTCTTGATTCTGTTGATGACAAGTCTATCACTTCCTCCTATCAAATCTAATATTCCAAGATGAGACTTATCTACATGTCCAATGATATTTCTCATCTTATCTTCTCCTATATCTTTTCTAATTATTTCAAGCTCTCCAGAATATCTTTTGGCATTTTTATTTAAAATTACTAAATCGCCCTTTTTTATTTTTCTATTATCGATTTTTTCAATCAATTTATAAGACCTTTTATTTCTTATCAAATAATCGCTTATATCCTCTCTAACTTCAATTTTTTTCAAATCTTTATAATCATCTTCCAAAAAAACATCTAAATTTATTAGCTTATTTTTCTCATAATCTTCTATATATTTTTTATTTTTTTGTGAGATTCCTTCAGATAACAAGAGATTTTTTATTTTATACTTTCTTTTAAGTTTCAAATAAGAATAATAAGGATTTTCCCACCTATCTTCTTCCAAAGTTGGAAGACTTTCAAACATTGGTCCCCTAAAATTATTATCTCCTTGAAAAAAAGCAAAAATATCAATGCCAAATGCTTTTAACATTTTATTTTTTTTAATAAATTCATCACTTCCAAGTCCTGAATATGAAAGAGGATAATAATTATGCCAAGCACTAATATTTGAAAAATTCGAATTTTTTTCTTTCAAATCCATTAGATTATTATAATCTATGGTCGATGCATTTATAGCTAATTTATTTTTTTTAGATAATTTTGCTATAAGTTCATTATTAAATCCAAAATCTAGCCTTATTATTATGTTTAAATCTAAAAGTTTAGGAAATTTTTCCAAAACTTCTCCATTTAAATCTACACAAACTTTCGTTTTTGAATTTTTTAACATATCTAAAAGCCACAATAATTTATCCATATTCTCGTCTTTTAGAGGATAGTGCATAGATGTAAACAAAAAATCATAATTTTTAAATTCTTCTAGCTTTTTTATAATTTCTTCTTTATTTTGATTAAGATACAAACTAAAACCTAACATAAATACTTCCTTTTTCTCCTAGAAAAGCTTTTCACATTTACATTATAAAACACTTGAAATAAAATTTCAAGCGTTTCTTTATATTTTTAAAATTAAATTTTAAGTTTATCTGTAAATTCTTTGGTAACTTTTAAATTATCCACTACATAATCATAATTTAATCCTATATAAGAAAAATATAAAATATCCGTTATGATTAGGGATGAAAATCTCGACGCAATTGCTCCATACCTAATTTCTTTTTCACTTGATGGAATTTTTATAAAAACATCGGAATCTTTTGCAAGTTTTGAATTTTCATTTTTGCTTATGCTTATAAGAGATGCTCCCTTAATTTTCGCATAATTAAATGATTCCAAGACTTCTTTTGTTTTTGCCCCATAAGTTATTGCAATTAAAAGATCTTTTTTTCCTATATGAGAAATTCTTGAAAGATTTGTATGGGCGTCTTTCTCATAATACACATCTACCCCTGCCCTTAATAATTTATAATAAAAATCTTCGCATATAAGTCCAGAACCTGCCACTCCTGAAAGATAAATTTTTTTAGCCTTATTTAAAATTTGGCACGCCTTTTCAATTTTTTCTTCATCAATTAATGCATAAGTTTTTTCTATTGTTTTTTGTATATTTGCTTTAGACTTATTTATTATATCCTTTGTTTTGTCAGATTTTTTTATTTCATCTTCTATAAAATCACTTTCTTCTTCAAAGGCTTTTGCAATTGATATTTTCATATCCACAAAGGAATTATAGCCGATTTTTTTTACAAATCTTGTAACAGCAGCCTGAGATGATTTTGTATTTTTTGCAAGGTCAATGCTCGATTGTTTTATTATCAAGTCCTTGTTGTTTAATATATAAGATGCAATATTTTTATCTGTCTGAGTAAAACTATCTTTTTTATCTTCAATTCTAATTATATATTCCATATAAACCTCAAAACCCCAAAACATTTAATTTGAAGTTAATTTTTATTTTCTATTTTTAATCTTTTTTCCTTAAAACAAAAAGAGCCAATTAGGCTCTTTTTATTATTCATCTTCTTGATTTGATTGTTCACTTGAGCCTAGGGCTATTGTATCATCTAAATCTTTATCTGAAGATTTTTCTTCATTTTCATTCAAAGTTTCTTCCAATTCCTTTTTCAAATCTTCATTTGAAATTTCGCTAGAATTTTCTTTTTTGTCATCTGATGTTTTTATTTCATCTTCAATTGCTTTTTCTTCTAATTTATTTTCATTTGAAGGTCCTTCTTTAGGATTTTCTTTATTTTCTACAGGTTTTTTATTTAATATTTCCATAAATTGTTCGCCTGTAATTGTTTCTTCTTTTAAAAGGAAATCTGAAATTTCATGAAGTTTTTCTAAATTATCTTTTAAAATTTCTATAGCTCTCATGTGAGCTTGAGCAATTATTTTTCCAACCTTTTGGTCAATCTTATCTCCAGTTCCATTTGAAACTATCATTGATCTTTGACCGCCAAGGTATCTTCCTTGGATTTGTTCAAGTTGCATAAAGTCAAAGTCATCATCCATACCATAAATTGTTACCATATTTCTTGCTATGGCTGTGGCTTTTTCTATGTCGTTGCTTGCTCCAGTTGTTTTTGCATTAAATATTAATTCTTCTGCACTTCTTCCACCTGCCAAGGTTACTATTTCATCAAATAGCTCTTGTTTTGTCATTATAAATTTCTCATCTTTGTCGACAGTCATTGTATAACCCAAAGCTCCACCAGTTCTTGGCACAATTGTAATTTTAGTTACTGGGGTTTTTTGTGTTTGAATTGCTGCAACAAGAGCATGTCCTACTTCGTGGTAAGCGATAATTTTCTTTTGATCGTCTGAAATAACTGCATTTTTCTTTTGAGCACCAGCTATAACTGTTTCGATTGATTCTTCAAGGTCTGTTTGAGTTAGTTTTTTACGTCCTTCCCTAACAGCTCTCAAAGCTCCTTCGTTTACAATATTTGCAAGGTCAGCACCGCTTGTTCCTGCAGTTCTTTTTGCTATTTCTTCATAATCAATTTCATCTTCACGCTTAATTTTTTTGCATGAACTTTTAATATATCTTCACGACCTTTTAAATCTGGAAGTTCTACTTGAACCCTTCTATCAAAACGTCCTGGTCTTGTTAGAGCTGGGTCTAGAATTTCTGGTCTGTTGGTTGCAGATAATAAAACTACTCCCTCAGTCGCATCAAATCCGTCCATTTCGTTTAGCAATTGGTTAAGTGTTTGCTCACGTTCGTCATTTCCTGAATATCCTGAAACATCACGTTTTTTACCAATGGCATCTATCTCGTCGATAAATACTATACAAGGTGCTTTTTCTTTTGCTTGTTTGAAAAGATCACGAACCTTGCTAGCACCCATTCCTACAAACATCTCTACAAATTCAGAACCTGAAATTGAGAAAAATGGAACATTTGCCTCTCCTGCAACAGCTTTTGCAAGAAGAGTCTTACCTGTTCCTGGAGGGCCTACAAGAAGTACTCCTTTTGGTAAAACTGCACCGATTTCCTTGTATTTTTGTGGTCCATGCAAGAAATCTACTACTTCATTTAAGCTATCTTTCGCTTCTTCTTGACCTGCTACATCTGCAAAAGTCTTGCCAGTTTTGTTTTCCATATAAATTTTGGCGTTTGATTTACCAAAATTCATAAAGTCTCCGCCGCCACGGCCTCCCATAGTCTTTGATAAAGACCTATTTGCCATATAAAATATTAAAAGTAAAAACAACAATGGCAAAATACTTGTAACAAACAAGGTAAGCCATGGGCTCATCTTTGTTTCAACTTCCTTGGTAAAGGTCAAGTTTTTGTGTTTTTTGCTAGCCTCAAGAAGTCTTTCAGTAAGGTCAGTATCAGGCCACAAGCCTGTGATAAATTTTTGCTTATCTCCATCAACTACCGCTGTGAAAGTGTAATTATAATCATCCTTTGTAACTTCTCTAACTTGTCCATTATCAATCATTGATACAAATTGAGAATAAGTTATCTCTTTTGGTTTTCCCTCAGCCCTAATTGGTTGCAAAATTTGTTGAATAACCAAAAAGGCCACAATGGCAATAATCCAATAATAGACTAGAGGCCTTTTGCCCTTTTTAAATGATGGCATCTATAAACCACTCCTAACAATGTAATCGTCTAATAAATTATCTAGTGAATCTAATTCATTAATTATTGTTTTTAAATTAGAATTTATTCTTTTTTCGTCTTCTTTAGGTCTAATTTTATCAAAATATTTGCTTACCTTTTCAGCAGCATCAAAACCCTTTTGTGTTAATTTCACATTAACAACTCTTTCATCTTCATCAGATCTATTTCTATCAACAAATCCTTGTTTTTCCAATTTTTTGCAAATATTAGAAATATTTCCGCCATTTACTCCAATTGATTTACCAAGATTTCCTATAGAAACTGATTCATCAGATGCTGATAGAGTCATAATCATTTTAAGTTGAAGAGTTGTAACGCCCATTTCTTGAGCTGTTTCTTGTAAAAGCAAATCTATCTTATGTGATATTTCCCTAATCATTGAAAATATAGAGTTATTAAATTCAAAAAATTCTATGTGTTTTCTTGTCATATAAACCTCCTTACAATTTATAGACTGTAATCTAGAATAGAATAATCTACTTAAATATTATTCTACATATAATACGACAATTTTCAAGTAAAAAGAAAGAATATTTTTGATAATTAATTTTAATTATGTATTAATTATGTTTTTTACAATTTTTATATTATTAGAGCTAACATTATGATAAATTTTTTTGAAATCAAAAAAAATCTCCAAGCATAAAAAATAAATATAAATGGATTTTTTTAAAAATAAATTTAAGCAAAAAAATAATGCCACACTTCATTGCATGACATTAATTGTTTCACGTGAAACATTTTATTTATTTTTACTTATATAAGTTGCCGCATTTAATCCAGCAATTTGTCCTTGACCTACCGCCTTATTTATTTGATAAGGTGTGCCAACTATATCTCCACAGGCAAATAGACCTTTTATGTTTGTTTTCATATCTAAGTCTACTTTTATATGGCTATTTTCAATTTTCACTGATGGTACAAGACTTTTTGGTTTTGAAGAATTTTTTATTACAAAAAATCCATCAGCCTTCAATTCTTCCCCATCTTCTAATATAAGACTTTCGGCCTTCAAAGCTCCTAGAAATTTTTTTGGCTTTTTGTTTATAATTTTAATTCCATCGTCAAGTTCTATAGGTTTTTTACTAGGATTTACAAAAATTGTTTGGCTTGCCATTTTATTTATAAAATTTGCTTCTTCAATAGCTTCTTCATTATATCCAACCAAGACTACTTTTTTTCCTTTATATAGGCTGGCATCACAAGTTGCACAATAAGAAATTCCTTTGGCAAAAAATTCATCTTCTCCTTCAATGCTTTTTCCCATATCAATTCCTGTTGCAATTATACAAGCTTTTGATGTAAGCATTTTTTCGCCCAAATCTATTGAAAAATATTCTCCCATGGCATAAACTGCCTTTATTTTCCTATCCAATATCTTAACAGGATAGTTTTTTATATGGTGTATAAAATTATTGTATAAGTCCAAACCTTTTATATCACTAAATCCCAAATAATTTTTTATTGAGGGACTTTTTTCCAAGGCTTTTGATTTTTTTCCAATAATTAGAACTTTTTTTCCTCTTATACTAGCATTTAGACCTGCAGAAATTCCTGCAGGCCCAAATCCTATTATTATTAAATCATAATCCATTATTTAAGTTTTTCTATTTCTTCAAGAATTACTTCTTTAGCTTGAAAACCTACTAGAGTGTTTTTTAAAACTCCACCTTTAAATAACATCATTGATGGAACTGCATTTACATTATATCTTCCTGCAAGGTCTGGATTTTCATCTACGTCTACTGAATATATTTCAAAATCAACTTCGCCTTCCATTTCTTCAAGAACTGGTTTTTGCATTTTGCAAGGTCCACACCAAGTTGCTGAAAAATCCACTAAAACTATTCCTTCGTTTTCTAAAACGTGTGTATCAAATTCACTTGTATTTATTTCTTTCATAATATCCTCCATTTTTTCTCTTTAAATTATACCGTCTTAATTTTGCTCAACAAGCCCGCGCACATCTGTGACAGGAAGTGAAAATAAAATCCCTTTTGAATTTTCATCCAAATTCATTGCATCATAAATTGATGATTTTACTTTCTCTGAAATTTCCTTTTTTATAAGCATTATGACAATATCTTTTTCAGGCTCTATAGTCATATTTAAAAACACAGATTTTTTTTGAATTCCAGATCCTCTGCCATGAACAACAGTTGCGCCTTTTGCTCCTTCTTTTTGGGATATTTCTATAACCTTATCTGCATTTTCTTTATTAACTATCACATACAAAGCTTCATATTCCATATCTATTTCTCCTTTGTAATCTACTGGTGTCGTAAACATTATAGATGTGTTTTTCTTATCAAATTTATCTTTTATTTGGTCTAATAAATCATTTACCAAATCATCATTTACAAGTGCTGAAACTATTTCTTTTTTTTCCTTATCAATTTCTAAAATTTCAAGAATATGTGCATTGGCAGATCCTTCTGCCAAAAGGCAAGATATTGACTTAGCACCTTTTTCTTTTAATTGATTCATGATTTTTGACCCTTTTGATCTTGGTGTTATTATTCTTAAATATTTCATTATCCTTCTATGGCCTCCTTATAAAAAGATCCCATTATCATAATTGTAATCACTGGCATTAAAGCTACAAAGGCAATCACTCCAAATCCACCATCAATATTTCCTGCAACTCCTTGACAAAAACCTAATATAAAAGTCGCAGTCATTGGCCCTGATGCAACTCCTCCCGAATCAAAAGCAATTCCTACAAAAAGTTGGGATACATTTCTTGATAAAATTAGAGCTATTAAAAATCCTGGAACAATTATCATCCATAATTTAAAGCCTTCTATTTTTATTCTAAGCATAGCAAGCATAACTGCAAAAGCAACTCCAACAGAAAGAGCTTTCATTATTGAAGATTTGTGGATCGAACCTCCTGTAACTTCTTCGACTTGTTCTGCCAAAACAAAAACAGCAGGCTCTGCCAAAACTACCAAAAGACCCAAAACAAATCCAATGATAGGTACAAATCTAAAATCAGAGTAATTCTCACCCATAAGTCTTGCAAGTTCCATAAATCCACCTTCTACACTTGCCAAAAATATTATCAGTCCTAGGTAAGTGTAAATCAAACCAAGATTTATTGATTTTTTATTTTTAATTTTAAAAACTAGCTTATCCATTATGAAAAACACCAAAGTTATTGGCAAAATTGCAAAACTTGCCGATTTAAATCCTGAAATCAAAGCTAGTTGATGAGCTTGTTCTTCTAGCAAAATATTTTTTGAATTTATAGACATAGTCATCAAAAGTCCCGCAAGAATTGGTCCTGTTGATGCGATTCCTACAAGGCCAAAGGAATTTTCTTCTCCCTTTTTTTCTCCCTTTAATTTACTTACTCCAAGACCTAGAGCAATAATAAAGGGAGTTGTCATTGCGCCCGTAGTTGCTCCCGATGCATCAAAAGCTATAGCATGACCCAAATCATTTACTATAAACATTAAAATAAAAATCACACCATAAATTATAAACATAAGTGTTGAAAGTTTTATTTCTTTAAATATCCTAAAAAGACCAAGAGAAATCATAAAGCCAACCCCAATCGAAATTATGGCTACTATTAATAAGGAAGAAAGACCAATAGCACTTCTTACTTGATTTGCTAAAATTAAAAGATCTGGTTCTGCAATTGAAATTATAAATCCTATAAAAATTCCAAAAATAATAACTTTAATTATTTTTTCAGATTTTGCAATAAAATCTCCCATATATGTTCCAATTTTTGAAATTGATAGATTAACTCCAGTAAGAAAAATAGAAAGACCAAAAATTATCCCAATACATCCTATTAAAAATTTTATAATAATTTTGTTTTCTACTGGTCTAAATAAATTTAAAATTAAAACTAAAACTGCTATAGTAACAACAGCTTTAGAATTTTGTTTTATTTCTTCTCTAAATATTATCATCACCTCTTTTTGTTTTATTATTTTTATATTTTATATATTAATTTTTTGTATAACAAAAGAGGCAATCAATTGACTGTCTCTTTTGCTTATTTTAATTTATAAATTTATTAATCTCTAACTTGATTTGCTGTTAGTATTGTTAATTTATATACGTCTTCTTCGTTACATCCTCTTGAAAGGTCGTTAACTGGTTTGTTTAATCCTTGAAGTATTGGTCCTAAAGCTTCGTATCCACCAAGTCTTTGTCCAATTTTATATCCAATATTTGCAGCTTGTAGGTCTGGGAAAATAAATACTTTTGCTTTTCCTGCCACATCTGAATTAGGAATTTTCTTTCTTGCAACTTGTGGTGAAATTGCTGCATCAAATTGCATCTCTCCATCAACTTTAAGATTTGGATCCATTTCTTTTGCAAGTTTTGTAGCTTCTTCTACTTTTCTTGCAAGTTCGTGTTTTGCAGATCCTTTTGTTGAAAATGATAGCATAGCAACTATTGGTTCAATTCCAAATTCTTCTGCTGTTTTTGCTGCTTCAACTGCAACTTCTGCAAGTTCGTTTGATTGAAGAGTAATATTTATTGCTGTATCTGCAAATAATAATTTTTCTCCATTAGGTCCAAGCATAATCATAACACCGGATACCCTATTTACACCTTTTCTAGTTTTGATAAGTTGTAGGGCTGGTCTTACAGTATCTCCAGTTGGATTTGATGCTCCTGAAACCATTCCGTCAGCTTTTCCAGTTTGAACTAGCATTGTACCAAAGTAATTGTTATCTTTCTTTAGTATATATTCACCATCTTCTCTGGTGTTTTTGCCTTTTCTAAGTTCAACGTATTTATCTACTAATTCATCAAGTAGTTCGCTTTCTCTAGGGTTTATTATTTGAATATCTCCTAATTTTACCCCTTCTTCTTCTGCTACTTTTTGAATTTCTTCTTTATCTCCTAAAAGTATTGGTACTATAAGACCATCATTTTGATGTCTAATAGCTGCTCTTAATACTCTTGAGTCATTGCCTTCTGGAAATACTATTTTGCGATTTTTGCCCCTAATATTTTCAGTAGCAAGTTCCATAACTCCATCGTTTGCCATAATTACCTCCTAATCATAAATCGATTTTAGCATTAATATTATACCCCAATAATTTTAATTATCTTCTATAATTTTGCTTTTTCTAAAGATTCCTTTTCCCTTTCGGAAAGCTCTATGTCACACTCTCCATTTGTAATCTCTTTTAAGTAAGTATTTGAGCCATCTTGTGAATATAAATTTGTAAGAATTATTCCATTATGATATGAATCTAGGAGAGTTAATGAAAACGAATTTCTTCCTCTTTGGCTATCAAAAGCATCATAATGAACAACTGCCATTTTGCTAACAGCTCCCATTGTAGTATTTTTTGTATCTGATGATCTTTGGTCAAGAGATTTGATTTCCCTATTTGATTGTTCGATTTGGTCATTTAATTGTAAAATTAATTCTTCAAGATTTACATCAGGATTTTTGCCCCTAAGTAGATGATCGTATCTTCTTTTTTGTCTTTTTAGTTTGTTATTATTAGCTTTTATCATAGAATATTCAAAAATAACAAGAATAAATAAGATTACTATAGCTATTATTTGTCCCATTTCTTTTCCCTTTCTTCGATGATTTTCATATTATCCTTATATAATTTATCACAGAAATTTATAATAGATTTGTAATTTGTTTTTTCATGATTTGGATCAGTAATATTTTCCTCATTCAAAATAAGGTTTATAAAAGAAGAATGGATTGATTCTTTTACAAGTCTAAGTCCTATTTCTCCATCAGAAATCGCATCAATATTTCCATATTTTAAAATAAAATCACAATCTTGCATAACAATTATCATAAGCTCTATAGTTCTTTTTGGAGCCTTGTTTGCCTCTATAATATAGTCATCGTAATTTTTTATTTCCTTATTTTTATAAGCTTTTATTAAAAGATTTACCTTATCAATATCTTCTTGCATAAGTTCTTTTAATTCTTCAGAGTATTTTTTGAATTTATCTTCAATTTTTTTGGATTTTTTATTTAATTTTTCATCCTTATAATCTTTTTTTGCCATCATCAAAATAAGGCTTAAACCTAGGTTTCCAACAAGACTTGTTATAGCCCCTCCTCCTGGATTAGCTGTTTTTTTTCTGGTATTTTCTATAAGATGGTCTACAGAAAAATCTATCATTTTATTCTTTTCCATTTTTTAATCTCCAATATAAATTTTCTATCTCCTCAATAGAAAAACAATCAATAGTAACCCTATAAGTTTCATTATTTTTTTTAATTTCTACCTTTGAATTAAGTAGGTCAATAAATTTTTCCTCAAAATCCTCAAATAAAATCCTATCTAAATTATCTTCCTTTTGATTTTTTTTGTTATTTCTAGAACTAATCTTTTCAACTTTTCTTATATTTGTTTTTTTATTTTTAAAATCATCAAGGCTTTTTTTTCTATATTCTTCATCCTTTATAGAAAGAAGTGTTCTTGCTTGTGATGAAGAAATATTTCCCTCTTCAAGCTCTTTTTTTGAATTTTCATCAAGTTTTAAAAGTCTTAGGGTATTTGCAATGTAAGATCTTGATTTACCAACAGTTTTTGCTATTTCATCTTGAGTCATACCATAGTTTTTTGAAAGCTCATTATAAGCATTAGCCTCTTCAAGACCAGATAAATCTTCCCTTTGAACATTTTCAACAATAGATAAAATATCAATATCCTTTGTATCTACATTTTTTATAATTGCATCAATTTCTTTTAAAACCAAAAGCTTACTTGCCCTAAATCTACGTTCTCCAGCAATTATTTCATATCTTATCCCATTTTTTTTAAGAACAATTGGGTTTAATAAGCCATATTTTTCTATTGATTGACTAAGACCTTCAAGTGATTTATCATCAAAATTTTTCCTAGGTTGATCATCTCTAGCATAAATTTTTTCCAAAGGAATCCTAACTATGGCCTTATTTTTTTTGTTATTTTCTGGTATTAGGGATCCAAGTCCTCTGCCCAATGTTTTTTTCGTCATAGCTAATCCCTCTTTTCATTATTTATTAGTTTATTTTGATTAAAAGAAAATTTGTTTTTCTTTACTATTGTCTCATCAGAATTTTCTTTTTTATCATTCTTAACTATGTTTTTATCTTCCTTAGATTTTTCATCACGGATTTCTTTAGTTTTTTCTGAATTTTTTATCTCAGCATTATTTAAATTATCATTTTTTTCTTCAATCTTTAAATTTTTATCTAAGTTTTCCTTTTTTCCAAAAATATTTTCTACAAGCTCTTTTGCCAAAGACAAGTAAGCTCTAGCTCCCTTAGATTTTTCATCATAAGATATAACAGATTTTCCAAATGATGGCGCCTCTGCGAGTTTTATATTTCTTGGAATCATAGTAGAAAATACCTTCTCTTTAAAAAATGATTTTACTTCTTCTACTACTTCATAAGATAAATCCGTATCCTTATCAAACATACAAAGCAAAACTCCCTCAATTTCTAAATCTTCCTTTATGGATTCTTTTATTGTTTGATAAGTTTTTAATAGTTCGCTCACTCCCTCAAGAGCATAATATTCTGTTTGAATAGGAATAATTATAGAATCACTAGCTACAAGAGCATTTAAAGACAAAAGTCCCAAAGATGGCGGGCAATCTATCAAAATAATGTCAAAATCTTTTTTTAATTCTTCAATGATTTGGCTAAGCATTTTCAATCTTTCTTCTTCATCAATACTTACAAGCTCTACTTCAAGTCCTGATAAGGAATTTTCGCTAGCTATTAGATAAGGACCTTCCTCACTTTTTAAAATATAATCCTTGTAATTATCCCCTTCATCATAAAACATCTTATATATTGATTTTTCAAGTTCATTTTTATCAAAACCAAGGCCTGTTGTTGTATTGGCTTGTGGATCAAAATCAATAACCAATACTTTTTTATTAAGTTTTGACAAGGATACCGCAAGATTTACAACGCTTGTAGTTTTTCCTACTCCACCTTTTTGATTAAATATCGATATTGTCTTCATACTTACCTCTCATAATAATTATAGCAAGATCCAAGGCTCGATTTTTTGCAAAAAGTCTTGCCTTGTTCCTATCAGCAGAAAATTGAAATTTTTTTATAACTTTTTGATTCTTATATTTTATTGCAAGAATTACCTCTCCATTGTGGGCATATCCAGTTGAGCCTATACAAAGACTTGAATTTGTAATTTTGTATAAGCCTTCCACCATTTCGTTTGCACACTCAACACTTACCGCACTATATTTTTCTAATGTTTCACGTGAAACATTTAAAATCTTTTCTTTAATTTTATCTGAATAAGTTACATAAGATTCTTCTATTACATGGCTTGCACCACTTATATCTATTATTGATGAAGCAATCAATCCCCCAGTTATAGATTCACAAGTAGAAACTTTTTCATTTCTTTCTTTTAATAAATTTATTAAAGTTTCTTCTTTTCTCAAACCATCATCGGAAATAAACAAATTTCCAAAAACATTTTTAACTTCTTTTTCTTTTTCATTTAATAAAAAATCTGCTTCTTTTTCGCTTTTAGCCTTTGCAGTAATTCTTAAAAATCCACCTTCATTATCAAAATAAGGAGAAATTGTAGGGTTTGTTGATGACAAATCAATTCTATTTGCCATATCCCATTCTCCCAAAAGTCCTATTCTTAAATTCTTTGATTTAATAATAGCATCTTTTTTTAAATAACTTGAAAGTTTATTTTCAAACATATATTCCATTTCTCTTGGTGGTCCAGGAAGAAGAATTATCTTAGTCTTATCTCCCATTATGCAACCTGGAGCTGTTCCTTTGTCGTTATCTAAAATGATTGCACCTTTTGGAAATTTTGCTTGCTTTAAATTTACCTTAACAGCTTTTTTGTTATTAGAAAAATAACTTTCAATTCTTTCTTTTGATTTTTTATCAATTTCTACTTGGTCTTCTTTTCCAATAACTTTTATGGCAACTTCTTTGCTTATGTCATCTTCAGTTGGTCCAAGCCCTCCTGTTACAAAAATATAATCAACTTTTCCATAAGCATTTTTCATTGCTTGGTACAATCTATCAAAATTATCTCCAATAGTTACCATCTTATAGACATCTATTCCATATTCTGTAAGTTTTTGCCCTATAAATTTCGAATTTGTATCTGTAATATTTCCTAATAAAATTTCTGTTCCTACAGAAAAAATTTGTGCTTTCATAAATCCTCTTTTCTCTATAATAGTATAACATATTTTCAATAAAAAAATGTTTCACGTGAAACATTTTTTCTTTTATTTATTTTATTTTTATAAAGGATTTTTCTTTGGTTGATTTTTTCCTCTAGGATATTTTTTTTTCGTTGACCTTACTTTTTTTATCAAAATATTTTTTCTTGTATTTCCGTAAAGATCAATTGTGTCAATATTAATTAATTCTCCTCCCAAAATTTTCAAAGCATTTTGTGCTTGTTCATATTCTTCTTCTGCTTTGGGGCCTTTCATTGCTATAAATATTCCGCCAACTTTTAAAAATGGAAGAGCATATTCTGAAAGTGTTGATAAGTTTGCAACTGCTCTTGAAATAACCATATCAAATTCTTCTCTATGATCTTTTGCATAATCTTCTGCTCTGACGTGAATAACTTTCGCATTTTCAAGATTTAATTTTTCAATTACTTCATTCATAAAATTTACTTTTTTATTTACAGAATCAATCAAAGTTAAATCAAAATCTTTTTCAATTCTAAGAGGTATTCCTGGAAATCCAGCTCCTGATCCGATGTCCAAGACTTTCATTCCTTTATTTATATATGATTTTATAGTAAGAGAGTCTTCAAAATGTTTTATCCTTATTTCTTTTGGATCATCAATGCTTGTTAGATTAAATTTTTTATTTGTTTCTATGAGCATTTGTTCATATATTTTAAACTTATCCATTTAAATCTCCTGCCTTAAGTCTTATAAGAAGTACATTTATATCAGCTGGCGAAACTCCTGAAATTCTTGAGGCTTGACCAATTGAATCTGGCTTTATTTTATTTAATTTCTCTGCGGATTCTTTTTTTAATCCATTGATTTTACTGTAATCAATATCATGGTCTAGTTTTTTGTTTTCAAGTTTTTTGAATTTTCCTATATCTGCCATTTGTTTTTTGATATAGCCTTGATATTTGATTTCTGTTTGAACTTGAATTTGTTGGAATTTTGGCAATTCTGGTCTATCAGGATCTAAAACTTCCAATTTTTTATAGGTTAATTCTGGTCTTTTTATAAGATCAAACAAACTATATCCAGTTTTTATAGGATTTGAACCTATTTTTTCTAGAATTTCATTATTTTCTTCGTTAGGACTAATCATTACATTTTTTAATCTAGAAATTTCTTTTTCAATATTTTCTCTTTTTATCACCATTTTTTCATAACGTTCATCTGATACAAGTCCTATTTCATGTCCTTTTTCTGTAAGCCTAAAATCAGCATTATCTTGCCTCATTGTAAGTCTATATTCGCACCTTGAAGTCATCATCCTATATGGTTCATTAGTTCCCTTAGTTACTAAATCATCAATCAAAACTCCAATATAAGCATCAGACCTATCAAGAATTAAGGCATCTTCTCCCTTTAATTTTAAAGCTGCATTTATTCCTGCAATAAGACCTTGCCCTGCGGCTTCTTCATATCCACTTGAACCATTTATTTGTCCTGCAAAAAATAAGTTTTCAATCTCTTTTGACTCTAAACTTCTTTTTAAATTTGTAGAATCAAGGCAGTCATATTCAATTCCGTAAGCAGGTCTAATTATCTTACATTCTTCCAAGCCCTTTATAGTTTTATAAAATTCTTTTTGAACTTCTTGTGGCAAAGTTGATGATACACCTTGAATATACATCTCATCTGTTGAAAGACTTTCAGGCTCAATAAAAACTTGATGAATATCCCTATCTGGAAATCTTACCATTTTATCTTCAATTGATGGGCAATATCTTGGACCAATTCCTTTTACAAGGCCTGCATACATTGGTGACCTATCCAAATTTTCCATAATAATTTCCTTAGTTTTTTCTGTTGTATAAGTCAAATAACAGGCTTCTTGTTTTTTATCTGAAAAATCTTTATCTTCATTTAAAAATGAAAAGGCAACAACATTTTCATCTCCTTTTTGAATTTCAGTCTTTGTTAGATCTAGACTTTTTTTATCAACTCTTGCTGGGGTTCCAGTTTTAAAACGTCTTAATGAAAAACCTAATTGCTCTAAACTATCGGATAAATGAGTTGCTGCAGATAAACCGTGTGGACCTGATGTTTTTTGAAAATCTCCCATCAAAATTTTTCCATTTAAATATGTTCCTGTACAAACCACACAAGCTTTTGTAGGAAAAATTGCCCCTTGAATTGTTTCAACGCTTTTTACTTTCCCATCTTCAATATTAATTTTATCTACTTCTTGTTCAAACAAATCAAGATTTTCTTGATTTTCAAGAGTTTTTTTCATCTCTTGATGGTATTTGATTTTATCAGCTTGAACTCTCAATGAATGAACCGCAGGACCTTTTGATGTATTTAACATCCTTGATTGGATAAAGGTTTTGTCAATATTTATTGCCATCTCTCCACCCAAAGCATCAATTTCTCTTACTATATGTCCCTTTCCAGTTCCTCCAATATTAGGATTACATGGCATATCAGCCACCGATTCCATACTTGTTGTAAGAACCAAAGTTTTAAATCCAAGCCTAGCAGAGGCAAGACCCGCCTCACAACCAGCATGACCTGCACCTATAACAACTACATCATAGGCTTCGTCTATATATTTATGATTTTTATTTTCTAACTTATTATTTTCCAACACAAAACTCCCTAAATACCTTATCCATTATTTCATCTGAAACAGTTTCTCCTATTATAAGTCCCAAATCATCATAAGAAGATCTCAAATCAACTTCTACACAATCAATAGGAACAAAATCTTTTATATCATTTAATGATGATTCCAATTTTTTTCTTGAAGAATTTAATAATCTTTCATGTCTAAGATTTGTAATCATCAAAGATTCTTTATTTAATTCTTTTGAATCAAAAATATCAAAAATTGCCCCTTCTAATTTATCAACTCCATCTCGTGAAACCATAGATGTTTCGATAATTTTAAAAGAATCATCAAAATCACTTTTTGAAATTTTTGAATCCAAATCAATTTTGTTTAAGATTATAATAGCATTTTTTCCCTTTAACATATCCAAAATCATCTTATCTTCATGATCTAGTTTTCTGGACCTATCAAATATTGCTATAATAAGATCTGCATCTTCTGCTAATTCTTTTGATCTTTGCACTCCAATTCTTTCAACTTCATCGTGGGTTTCCCTAATTCCTGCCGTATCATTAATTTTTAAAGTTAAATTCCCAAGATTTATATACTCAGTTATAGAATCTCTTGTAGTTCCAGGAATATCTGTAACAATTGCCCTGTTTTCATTTAATAAAACATTTAAAAGTGAGGATTTTCCTACATTTGGTTTGCCAATTATAGTTGTTTCAATCCCATCTTTAACAAGTTTTCCCTTATTTGCTGTTGCTAGAAGTTTTTTTATTTCATCATATGCCTTTTGCATAAATGCAATAATATTATCAAGTGGCAAATCCTCTCCATCTTCGGTAAAATTAATTGAATATTCTATTCTTGATAAAGCTTCAAGTTCTATATTTCTAATTTCTTCAATTTTTTCTCTTAACAAACCTGATAAATGCTTTAAGCCTTGTTTTTGTGATAATTCATTGGTTGAATTTATAATATCAAGAACTGCCTCAGCTTGGGATAAATCTATTCTTCCATTAAGAAAAGCTCTTTTGGTAAATTCTCCCCTATCTGCAAGCTCACAGCCCATATCCAATAATAAATTCAAAATATCTCTTACAGAAATCATTGAACCGTGGCAATTTATCTCGCAAATATCTTCTCTTGTGTAGGTGTTTGGTCCTTTCATAAAATTAACCATAACTTCATCAAAAATACGGCCGTCTTTTTCTATATGACCGTATCTCATCATCCTATTATCTTTTTCTTTATCTAAAGCCCTGTTATTTATTGGCTTAAAAATCTTTTTTATAATGTCAAAAGATTTATCGCCACTCATACGAACTATAGATATACCACCACTACCTTGTGGCGTAGAAATTGCTGCTATTGTAGATTCACTCATAATTCATCCTTTCTAAAATGACTGTTTACCTTTGACATAAACAAAATTTTCATTCTTTCCATATTATACATTAATTTTACCAATTAAAAAAGATGTTTCACGTGAAACATCCTTTATATTAATCTAATTTATAATCAACTACAACGTATCTTTTTGGTTCAATTCCTTCTGAGTGAGAATCAAGCTTATCATATTTTGAAATTTGCTCATGAGCAAGTCTTCTTTCATAGGAATTCATATATTTTAAGTTCCAACTTTTTCTTGTTTTTAGAACTTTTTTGCACGCCTTATCAGCTAGCAATACAATTTTATCATCGCGTCTTTTTTTGTAGTTGTTTATATCTATATTAAGCTTAACCTTGTTTGATCTTGCTTTTATAATTTTTCTTATTACAGTTTCAATTGCATCAAGGGTTCTTCCATTTTTTCCAATTACGATTCCTGTATCTTTTGGATCAATTTTTGCATCTAGCTTAATTATGTTATCTTCTAAATTTCCAATAACTTTTACATCTTCAAAGTGCATTTGGATTAAAATTTCTTCTAACAAATCTTTTGCCTTATAATAAAGACTTACTTCGTCTTCTTTTTGGTCAGAATCTTCTAATTCATCTTCAAAATCTTCTTCTATTAAGTCTTCAAAAGATTCATTTATTTCATCCAAATTTTCTTTTTCATCTAATTTATCTTCAAAAGAATTTTCTTCTTCTATTTTTTCTGATAAATCTTCCAAATCAAATTCTTTTTCTAGCTCTTTTTTGCTATCTTCTTCAATTTCTTTCATTAATGAATCAATTCCCTCATTAATATCTTCATCATAAGAAATTTTAACAACAGCATCTTTTTGTCCAATTAAACCTAAAAATCCTGTAGATTCTTCTTCTATAACTTCAATATCAACTTCATTTATTGATTTATTAATTTCTTTCAAAGCTTCATTAATAGCTTCATCTTTAGTTTTTGCTGTTTTTACTATTGATCTTTTCATCTTTTTCCTCTTTATCTCTTTTGCTTAGGCCAACTAAATATTGCCCTCCAAGAATTAAAAGTCTTGCAAGTGAGCTTGTTGTCCAATATAAAGGCAAACCTGCAGGAAGGTTTCTAAATACAAAATAATAAATTACTGGCATAGCCAAAAGCATATTATTCATAGAACCCATACCAGGAGTATTTTGAGCTTGACCTTGAGGTGATGTTTTCATTGTGAAAAGTTGAACACCTAATTGGCTTATACTTGTTAAAAGTGGCAAACCATAAAATAAAGGATCTGCCTTAGAAAGGGTTGGTACCCATAAAAAATTATCTTTAACTTGGTGCATTTCACCTGCAAATATAAATTTATTTGGATTTTGAATAACCCTATATAAAGATAAAAGTATTAATAATTGGAAAATCATAACCAAACATGAAGATATTCCTGGTCCTACGCCTTCTTCCTTATATAATTGTTGCATTTTTTGTTGCATAATTTGAGGATCGTAGGCATATTTTTTCTTAATTTCTTCAACTTTTGGCTGAATTTCTCCACTTTTTGCTGCTTGTTTTTGTTGATTCATAGTCATTGGTATAGTAATTAATGATACCAAAACTGTCATTAAAATTATTGAAATAGCATAAAAACTTATATTAGATGGTTCAGTAAAATTATTTACTAAAGAATCATAAATAAATTTCATTAAGCTACCCAATATTTGTGCTATAAAACTTAACATTATCTCTCCTAATCTCTAGTGTAAATATAAAAAATCAATTGCTAGGCCGGATCGTATCCTCCTTTAGAAAAAGGATTGCACCTTAGAATTCTCCAACAAGCCTTAAAAAAGGCCTTAAAAAAATTGTACTTTTTAAAACAGTCAATAGCATATTGGCTACAAGTAGGATAATATTTACATTTTCCAGAGCCTAATAGTGGAGAAATAAACAATTGATAAAATCTAATTAATATTAGAAAAAGTTTATTTAACATATCTAATTTTCTTGTCCTTAAAGGCTTTACTAAGTACGTGTCCCAAAGAAGATTTAAGTTTTTGGTAAGTAAAATCTGTGGTATGTTTTTTTGGAATAATAATTATATCTACATTATTAATATTCCTATAATTTTCATAAACAATTGCCCTAAGTCTTCTTTTAAGTTTGTTTCTTTGATTTGCCTTGCCTATTTTTTTAGAAATAGAAAAGCCAAACCTTGGCCTATTTACACCGTTATTTTTTATAAAAACGGTAAAATCTCTATTGTAGTAGTGCTTAGATTTTTTATAAACTCTTTCAAAGTCTACATTCTTTCTTAAACTAAATTGTTTTTCCATAAGAATAAAACCTAACTTCTAACTTATCTACAATATAAAAAAGCCGCAGCTTTTTTATTATGCAGATAATTTCTTTCTTCCCTTTTGTCTTCTGGATTTTAAAACTCTTCTACCAGCGGGAGTTGACATTCTTTTTCTAAAGCCATGGTCTTTTTTTCTTTTTCTTCTATTTGGTTGATAAGTTCTCTTCATATTATCACCTCCTATTATTTTACGCTGTCTTTTATTATATTTAAATAATGGTAGAAAGTCAAGGTTTTAAATATAAAAATACAAAAATTTAAATTAAAAATTAATGCTTAAATTTTATAGGTTTATATTTTTATTTGAAAATAAAAAATAATTCTTTAAATTTTTAAGAATTTAAAATTTTTGTGTGTAAATTTCTAATTTTTTTCAAAATTTTAATGCTAATATAAGTTTTATAAATTTTATACAAATATCCATCGAATTTAAATTATTATTTATGTGTGGATAAGTTTTTTTAATTATATTTTATACACATACAATTTTGATTGTTCTTTATTTGAATAATTTTTAAATTTCTTGAAATATTTTTTTAATAAATTCCTATAATCAAAGATTTACTCATAAAAATATTTACAAATTTTTATATTTTATCAAGATATCCACATTATCCACATAGTTTTAATTTTTCTAAATTTAAATTTATTTATCTTATCCCAAACTTATCAACAATTTGTGGATAACTTTACAAAATGGCTATATTAGTGTATAATCTCTTGTGTAAAAGATGATGATAAGTCTATTTTTTATTGATTTGCTTATATTTTTTGTGGATAAATTAATTGTATTATTTTATTTTTTTAAAAATAAGCAAAAATTTTCTCTAAAAATAAAGATTTATCCTATCCACATTAAAGTTATCCACAACTTATCCAAAATTTGGGGATAAGTCGAAAAATATAATTAACTTATTACAATTTACTATTTTGTTAAGTGTGGATAATATTTTATGAAAGAGAGCTGTAAGATGAATCTAGAATACATAACTAATGAATTAAAAGAAAAAATGAAAATGAATGTTCCAGATCTTCAACAATACGAAACTTGGATTGGAATTTTAAAACCACTAAATAAGTATGAAGATACTATTTATTTAGAAATTCCAAAAAATGATACTAAGTTTATTTTTGACCAAATTTGGGTTCCTCAACTCCAGTCTATTTTAAATGATATAAATAAGAGAGAAAATACGGCATATAAAATTGAAATTGTTGCCAAAGATGGACCTAATTATGATGAAGTTTTAAGTCTTGGAAAAAATGTTGATGATGATGGGCAACTAAGACTTAATAATGTAAATAAGTATCCTAAACCTCTTCTTGAAAAAAATAATGTTTTTAAAAATTTTGTCCAAGGAAAATCAAATCAATTAGCTCTTGCAGCAAGCCAATCTGTTGCTGAAAATATGGCTAATTATAAGGTTTCAAGAGTCTACAATCCGCTTTTTATTTATGGAGCAAGTGGTCTTGGCAAGACTCACTTGATGCAGGCAATTGCTCATGAAATTCTTGAAAAAAGAGATGATTGCTATGTGATGTATCTTTCTAGTGAGAAATTTACTAATGAAATGATTTCTGCTGTTAGAAATAATACTAATGAAGAATTTAGGAAAAAATATCGTTCTGTTGATATGCTTTTGATTGATGATATTCAATTTATTGCCAATAAAACTGGTACACAAGAGGAATTTTTTCATACTTTCGAAGATTTATATAATCAAGGAAAACAAATTATAATTTCATCAGATAGACCACCTAAAGAAATCAAACACTTGGAAGATAGGCTTGTATCAAGATTTGGTTGGGGAATTATAGTTGATATTTCAAAACCTGATTTTGAAACAAGGGTTGCAATTTTACAAAAAAAACAAGATGAGCTTGGAGCTGTCGTTGATTACAAAATTTTAGAATATATTGCAGAAAATATTGAAACAAATATTAGGGATCTTGAAGGAGCCTTGGCAACTTCAATTGCTTGTGCAAAATCAAATAATAGATCATTTGTAAGCCTTGAGGATGCAAGACTTGGTGTAAGTTCAAGAGTTCATAATGATAGAAAAAAAATAAATGCAGAAGATATTCAAAAAAAAGTTGCTGAAAGATACCATGTAAAACTTGCTGATCTTAGAGGAAAATCTAGGAAAAAAGAAATAGTTATGCCAAGACAAATTGCTATGTATCTTTGCAGGGATCTTTTATCAATTTCTTTGGTAAGTCTTGCCAATGAATTTAATAGAGATCATACAACGGTTATGCATGGTCATGATAAAATTAAAGATTTAATGGAAGAAGACCAAGATTTTAGGCAAGAAATAGAAGAAATTATTAAAGAAATAAAAGCTTAGTTATCCACAAATTGTGTATAAGTTTGAGGATAAGCTTGTTTATAAGCTTAACTTTCTAAAAAAATTATTTTAGCCTGTGGATTGTGTGGAAAAGTGGATGACTTATAAAAACTTATCCAAAACTTATTATTTGAGTTTTTAATTTATAAATAAAGCTTTGTAAGACTTATCCACATATATACACTGCCTAATACTAATACTACTAAGTTTATATAATATGTTAGGAGCAAACATGAAAATAGAAATTCAACAAAAAGATTTATCAAATAAAATTTCCATAGCTATGAAAGCTGTTTCGAGAAAAACCAATATACAAATACATGAATTAATATACTTTGAAGCAAAAAATGATACTTTAACACTAACATCATCAGATGGAGAAATATCTATTGTAACAAAAGCTAATTGTAAAGTAATACAAGAAGGCGAAATGGCAATAAATGCAAATATAATTGCAAATATCGTAAGAAAACTTCCAGATGAGCTAATAAAAATTGAGCTAGAAGATTCAAAAATAAAAATCAAATGCAATGGTTCAAACTTTAATATCCTAGCTTTTGATTATTATGAAAAGAAAAATTTCTCTATACCAAGCGTTGATTATTTAGAAATTCAAAATGATAAATTGAAAAGATCAATTTCACAAACAGAATTTGCAACAAGCTTGGACGAAACAAAACTTGCCCTTACAGGAATTTTATTTGAATTAAAAGATGGATATTTAAATTTTGTAGCCCTTGATGGTTATAGGGTTGCCCTTAAAAAATTAAAATTATCATATCCATCATCAATGGATAAGGCTAGGCTTATTATTCCAAGAAAATCTATTTCTGAATGGACAAGGATAATTGATGATGAAAAAATTACAAAAATTTATAAGGACGACAAGGATATAATTTTTGAATCTGGAGATACTACAATGTATTGCAAGGTAATTGATAAAAATTATATTGATTACACAAATATAATTTCAGATATTTCCACAACTAGCCTTGTTGTTGATAGGCAAGAACTTATTAATTCTTTGGAAAGAGCTCAATTATTAAACAATACCCAAAGAGCAAATCTTATAAAAATAAATATAGAAGATGATAAGTGCCTAATCGAATCAAATTCTGAAATTGGAGATTTGAAAGAAGTTTTACAAATTAAAAAAGAAGGCGATGATGTAAAAATTGCTTTTAATGCAAGATATTTGATAGAAGGAGTTAAGGCTTGTGATACCCAAACTATAAGAATGCATTTAAAATCATCTTTAAATCCATGCCTAATTTATCCAAACGAATCAAAATATGATGATGAAGAATTTACTTATCTTGCACTTCCAGTTAGACTTGCAGAATAGGAGTTTTTATGGAAAAGATAGAATTTGAATGCGAAGAGATTTTAGCAAAAGATCTTTTAAAGGCAACGGACATAGCCCAAAGCGGAGGAGAAGCCAAACATCTTATAAAAGAATATGGAATTTTGGTAAATGGCGAAGAATTTTTCCAAGCTGGCAAAAAACTTTATAAGGGCGATAAAATAGAATTTGACAATCAATTTTTAATAAGTCTTGTATAATGTGGATTCAAAATTTAAAACTCAATAAATTTAGAAATTATCTTTCTCAAAATATAGAATTTAATGAAAATATAAATATATTTTTGGGAGATAATGCCCAAGGAAAAACAAATTTACTTGAAAGTATATATTATTTGGCAAATGCAAAAAGTTTTAAATCATTTAGGGACAAGGACCTTATAATGTTTAATGAAAAAGAAATGTCCCTTGATGGAATTATTAGAAAAAATCAATCTTTTAAAAATGTTCATATAGATGTAAATGAAAATAAAAAAGATATTTTTGTAAATGAAATAAAATATGACAAAAATAAGGATTTAAAATCTCTTTTCAAGTTGGTTTTATTTACACCAGAAGATTTAAATATAATAAAAGATGGGCCAAATTTTAGAAGAGACTTGATTGATGATATAATAATTAGTGTTAATTTTAGCTACAAGGCAGTTAAAAAAGATTTTGATAAAATTTTAAGCCAAAGAAATAAATTATTAAAAAATCAAAGGTCAAAATATTTTAAAACTGAGCTTATGGCATTTGACCAGCAAATAATTAGGCTAAATTATAAAATTTATAGGTTTAGGGAAAAATATATTTCCCTAATAAATACCTATGCCAATAAAAATCATTTGAATCTTACAGAAAATAAGGAAAATTTAACCATAATTTATAAGCCAAACATCAAAGCAAATTCAATGGAAGAATATGGTGGAATATTTATGGAAAATATTTCTGATGATTTAAAATATTATAGGACTACATCAGGCAGTCAAAGAGATGAAATTGATATAATAATAAATGGCAAAGATACAAAAAAATTTGGATCTCAAGGTCAACAAAGATCTGCTATTTTAAATATTAAACTTGCCAATGTAAATTTAATAGAAAATACTAGCCAAGATAAGGCGATAATCTTATTTGACGATGTTTTTTCAGAACTTGATGAAAAAAGATCAAATTTTTTATTGGAAAATTTAGGAGAATTTCAAACAATAATTACAGCAACAAACACCAAAAGTTTGGATGGGGTTAGTAGGAGTAAAATTAGAAAAATAAAAGATGGTCGAATTAAATAATAGAAAGGAATCTTATGGAAAATTCAGAATATAATGCATCGAACATTAGGGTCTTAAAAGGACTTGAGCCAGTAAGACTAAGACCTGGAATGTATATAGGTTCAACAAGCGAAAGGGGACTTCATCACTTAGTTTACGAAGTTGTAGACAATTCTGTTGATGAGGCTCTTGCAGGTCGTTGTGACTACATAAAAATTAGTATAGATGAAAATAATATTGTAACAGTAGAAGATGATGGTTCAGGAATTCCTATTGAAAAGCATCCACAAACTGGAAAATCAACCTTAGAAACAGTTCTTACAGTTTTGCACGCTGGAGGAAAATTTGACGATAAGGCTTACAAGGTTTCAGGAGGACTTCACGGAGTAGGAGTTTCAGTTGTAAATGCTCTAAGTGAATATTTGATTGCAGAAGTAAAAAGAGAAGGTCATATTCATAGAATGACTTTTGAAAGAGGAAAACCAACAAGTGATCTTGAAATAATTGGGGATACAAAAGAAAGTGGAACAAAAATAACTTTTAAAGCAGATCCAGAAATTTTTGATGTAACTGTTTATGATAAAAAAACCCTAGAAAATAGATTTAGGGAAATGGCCTTTTTAAATAAGGGAGTAAGACTTATTTTTGAAGATAAAAGAGATGAGTCAGAAATTGAATTTAAATATGACGGTGGAATCAAAGAATTTGTAGAATATTTAAATAGAAATAAAACTCCAATTTTTAAAGAAGTTCCATATTTTGAAGGACGTCAAGAATCTACAGAAATAGAAATTTCTTTTCAATATACAGATGGATATAGCGAAAATATCCTAACATTTGCAAATAATATTTACACCCTAGAAGGTGGAACTCATCTTTCAGGATTTAGGTCAGCTTTGACAAGAAGTGTAAATGATTATGCTAGAAAATATAATTTATTAAAAGAAAATGAAGATAATCTTCAAGGAGATGATGCAAGAGAAGGAATTACTGCAATTATTTCAGTAAAAATTTCAAATCCTCAATTTGAAGGACAAACAAAGGGAAAACTTGGAAATAGCGAAGTAAGAGGAGCAGTTGATGCCTTTTTCTCAGAGCACATGGGAAATTTCTTAGAAGAAAATCCAAAAATCGCTAAATCAATAATTCAAAAAGCCCTAGCATCTAGAAGGGCAAGAGAGGCTGCAAGAAAGGCAAGAGATTTAACAAGAAAAAGATCAATTCTTGATTCAACAACTCTTCCAGGAAAACTTGCTGATTGCCAATCACAAGATATAGGAGAAAATGAAATCTTTATAGTCGAGGGTAATTCAGCCGGTGGATCTGCAAAAGGCGGTCGTGACAATAGAATTCAAGCAATTCTTCCTCTAAGAGGAAAAATAATGAATGTAGAAAAGGCAAATCTTGATAGGATTTTAAATTATGAAGAGATAAAATCAATGATTACAGCTTTTGGTACAGGAATTGGTTCGGAATTTGATATAAGTAAACTTCGTTATGGAAAAATTATAATTATGACAGATGCCGATGTAGATGGGGCTCACATTAGAACCTTACTTTTGACATTTTTCTACAGATACATGAAACCACTTGTTGATGGAGGACATATTTATATTGCCCAACCACCACTTTATAAAATTTCAAGTGGAAAAAAAGAAAGATATTGCTATACAGATAAAGAGTTAGATGAAATTGTAAAAGAATGGAAAGTAGATAATTACAAAATTTCTAGATACAAGGGTCTTGGAGAGATGAACGCAGAGCAATTGTGGGAAACAACTATGGATCCAGAAAACAGAGTCTTACTTCAAGTTTATGAAAAAGAAGATTCACAAATGTCAACAGACGCAACATTTTCAATGCTAATGGGTGAAAAGGTAGAACCTAGAAGAGAATTTATAGAAGAAAACGCCCAATATGTTGAAAACTTAGATGTCTAGGAGGATAAATGACAGAAGAAAGCTATAAAAATATCATAGAGGTAGATCTCGAAAAGCAAATGAGAAGTGCTTACTTGGAATATTCCATGTCAGTAATTGTTTCAAGAGCCCTACCAGATGTACGTGATGGATTAAAACCAGTTCATAGAAGAATTTTATACGGAATGGAAGGACTTGGACTTGATCCAAATAAGCCAACCAGAAAATCAGCCAGAGTTGTCGGAGAGGTTATGGGTAAATTCCACCCTCATGGAGACTCTGCAATCTACGATGCCCTTGTAAGACTTGCTCAAGATTTTTCAACTAGGTATCCTTTGGCAAGCGGTCAAGGAAACTTTGGTTCAATTGATGGCGATGACGCGGCAGCAATGCGTTATACAGAAGTTAAAATGAGCAAAATTGCCAAGGAAATGCTTAGAGATATAAACAAAGATACAGTTGATTTTATGCCAAACTTTGATGAAGAAGAAAAAGAACCAACAGTTCTTCCATCAAGATTTCCAAATCTTTTGGTAAATGGATCAAATGGTATAGCAGTAGGAATGGCAACCAATATGGCTCCTCATAATTTGGGAGATTCAATTGATGCTTGTATTGCTTATATGAAAAATCCAGAAATTTCTATAAAAGAATTGGCAGAAATTATAAAAGGACCGGATTTTCCAACTGGAGCACAAATTCTTGGAAAATCTGGAATCAAAAAAGCCTACAAAACAGGACGTGGAAAATTAAAACTTCGTGCTGTTGCAAAAATTGAACCTTTCAAAAAAAATAGGGAAAGAATAATTGTTACAGAAATTCCTTACCAAGTAAACAAGGCAAATTTAATCAAAAAAATTGCTGAATATGTTAAAGATAAAAAACTTGAAGGAATTTCAGATATTAGAGATGAATCCGATAGAAAGGGAATGAGAATTGTAATTGAAGTAAAAAGGGATGCAAATGCAAATATAGTCCTAAATAATCTTTACAAACAAACTCAACTTGAAACAACTTTCGGAATTATAAATCTTGCCCTTGTTGATGGAGTTCCAAAAATTCTTGACTTAAAAGAACTTATAAAATACTACATTGAACATCAAAAAAATGTAGTAAGAAGAAGAACAAGATTCGACCTTGACAAGGCTCAAAAGAGAAAACACATAGTTGAAGGTTTGATTATTGCCATTGATAATATCGATGAAATTATAAAAATAATCAGATCATCTTATGATAACGACCAAATCAAAAAAATATTTAATGAAAGATTTGGCTTAACAGATTTACAATCTCAAGCAATTCTTGATATGCAATTAAAAAGACTATCAGGTCTTGAAATTGAAAAATTGCAAGCAGAAGATAAGGAATTAGCTGAAAAAATCGAATATTTCACATCAATTTTAAATGATGAAGAAAAATTAATTGGCGTTATTGAAGAAGAAATTTTAGAAATAAAAGAAAAATTTGCTGATGACAGAAGAACAAAAATTGTTCCAGATGAGGGAGAATTTGATATTGAAGAATTAATTGAAAAAGAAGACGTATTAATTTCTTTAACTCATGATGGTTATATAAAAAGACTTCCAATAAATACTTATAAGGTACAAAATAGGGGAGGAAAGGGAATTTCCGCTGGAAATACAAAGGAAAATGACTTTATCCAAAAAATTCTTACAACAAACACTCACGAATCCCTACTTTGTTTTACAAATCTTGGAAGAGTTTATTCACTAAAATGCTACGAAATTCCAGAAGCAAGCAGGCAATCAAGAGGTCAAGCTATAATAAATATAATTTCTCTTGCAACAAATGAAAAAATAACTGACATAATGGAATTGTCAGAGCTTAGTGACAACAGCCAATTAGTTTTCCAAACTGAAAAGGGAAAAATCAAAAAAACTGATGCCCAATTATTTACAAATATTCAAAGAAATGGAATCATAGCAATTTCACTTGAAGATGATGATAGACTTGTTTCAATTAGGCAAATAGATCATCCTTGTGATATAATTGTAACAACTCAAAAAGGAATGGCAATAAAATTTGCCTCATCAGACATCAGATCTATGGGAAGAAACGCTCAAGGAGTAAGGGCAATTAGACTTGGAGATGATGATAAGGTTGTGTCAATGAATATAGTTGAGGATGAAGTTTATTTGGTAGTTGTAACTGCAAATGGTTTTGGTAAAAAAACATCCTTCAATAATTTTAACAATCAAAATAGGGGAGGAAAAGGTGTAAGATGCCACAAAATTACAGAAAAAACTGGAGATTTGGTAGCAACTCTTCCTGCTAATTTGGATGATGACATAATGATGGTTTCCTTAAAAGGAGATATGATTAGGATATCAGCAAGAGACATATCAACAACAGGTAGAAATACCCTAGGAGTAAAATTAAAGAATTTAGAAAATACTGAGGACTATATTGTTTCTGTAACCAAATATTATGAAGAAAACAGCGAGGACTAGAAATGTTTAAGGCAAATATTGAAGAAAAAAATGATCACTTACTAGTAAAACTTATTGGGGATTTAGACGTTTATTCAAAAGAAGATTTTTCTAAATTTTGCGATGAGTCTTTAAAAAATACTGATACAGATTTTATAATAGACCTTGAAAAATTGGATTATATAGATTCAACAGGCCTTGGTATGTTTATAAATATATACAAAGACCAAAAAGAAAAAGATAAAAGTGTAAAAATAATTAATCCAAAAGAAAATATCAAAAAATTATTTAAAATAACAGACATAAGTGATTTATTTGAGATGGAGGAATAATGGATACCATAAGTTTAACAATTCCACCAAAAACCATTTATTTAAAATCAATGAGACTTTTAGCAGCAAGCCTTGCAAGCGACATTGGCTTTGACATAGAAGAAGTCGAAGATATAAGAGTTGTTGTATCAGAAGCAATAAATTATAAAATGAGCGATAGAAATATAAAAATAAATTTCTATACAAAAGAAAATTTAATGAAAGTAGAAGTTATAGGAAAAGATAGGGAAATTGAAGAGGAAAATCTAAAAATAAAACAAATTATCCTTGAACAATTAGCAGACAAGGTAGAAGTTGTTGAAGATAAGATAATACTTACAAAAGAGAAATAATTATGGCAGATACAAAAGAATCTCTTGAAAGAAAAAAAGAGATCAAAGAAAAATTTGAACAATTTTATAAAACAAGGGACAAGGATCTGAGAAATGAGCTTATAGAAGATCATATGTATATAGTCGACATCCTTTCCAACAAATACGTAGGAAAAGGAATCGAAAAAGATGACCTTTATCAAGTAGCATCTCTTGGTCTAATCTATGCCATTGATAGGTACGATCCATCAAAAGGATATGAATTTTCATCCTTTGCAACCCCAACAATAATGGGCGAGCTTAAAAGATATTTTAGGGATAAAGGCTGGGTAATAAGAGTTCCAAGAAGAATTCAAAATCTCTACAAAAAAATAAATGTAGCCAAAAAAATTCTTCCACAAGAACTCCAAAGAACTCCAACCATAAAAGATATTGCAGCTTACCTTGGAGAAGACGAAGAAACAATTCTTGAAACAATAGAGGCAAGCAAGGTTTATTCTCCACAAAGTTTGGATATGAAATATCAAGTCCAAAAAGGAGAAAATTCTGTAGATTTATCCGATATGATAGGAGAAGACGACAAAAATTTTGATTCAGTAGAATTAAAAGATTTGATAGATAAGTCAACCGAAAGACTAAACGACTTAGAAAAACAAATTTTAGAATTAAGATACTACGAAGGAAGAACTCAAGTAGATATAGCAAATAAACTTTCTATTTCTCAAATGACAGTATCAAGAATAGAGAAAAAAATTCTACAAAAATTCACAATAGAAATGCAAAAAATGCAATAATAACTAGCAGTTTATCTGCTAGTTATTTTTTTGAAAATTTTTAAAAATTTAAGAAAATTTCTCAAATATTTTTTGAAAATATAATTTTTTAAATTTTATAAATTACAATTTAGTCTATTAATATGCAAATGAAGCAAAACTTATTATTTCAATAGTTTAGCTTAATAAATCAAAAAAAATCTCTGATTTTTCTACAAAAAAAACTTAAAATTTTGTATAAATATAAAAATATAAAATTTAAAAAAAAAATTTTTTATTTAAATTTATTGGAATTATCAGCAATAAATGGAGTTTGACAAAAACATAAATATAAACTATAATGTATTCATATAAATCAAAAATAAAAAAGAAAAGAGGAGAGAAGGATGAATGTAAAAAAAGTTTTCTCACAAGCTTTTGCGCTTGGCTTAGTTTTAACACTTACTGCTTGTGGCGGTAGCGGAAACAAAGACAACAACGGCTCAAATGCTGGAGACAACAATGCAAGTAACGAACAAGCTAAGGATGAAGAATTTAAAAAGCAAACTAATGATGATACACTTGTAGTAGGTGTTGATTCACTTGGTGGAGAATTCATCCAAGGTTTTAATAACAGCCAAAATGACGTAAGAGCAAGAGAATTTATGGGAATCCAAGGTTCTGTTGGTTATGATACTTACGTTAAAGATAAGGGCGGAAAATATGTAGTTAATAAAACAGTTCTTGATGGAGATCCTCAAGAAAAAGAAAATGAAGATGGATCAAAAACTTTTACTTTTAAAATTAAAAAAGATTTAAAATGGTCTGATGGTAAGCCTGTAACAGCTGATGATTATTTATTTAAAGCTCTTTTACACTCACCACAAGATTATGCTCTAATAACAGGATCTACTGAAATAGGTGGAGATTCATTAAAGGGTTACAATGACTTTAGAGAAGGAAAAACTAAAGAATTTGAAGGTGTTAAGAAAATTGATGATCATACTTTTGAAATTACACTTGATTCATCATTCTTACCATACTTTGAAGAAGAATCTTTAAAGGTAATGAACCCAAGACCAATTCATTATATAGCTCCAAACTTAACAATTGATGGATCTAAATTTGCTCTTAAAGATGGTTATAAATTATCAGACGATGATAAAAAAGCCTTTGTTGAATCACTTGATAAGCAAATTGAAACAGAAAAATCTTCTTATGATGAAGAAGTAAAAGAAGCTGGCGAAGAAGATCCAGAATACAAAAAAGAACACGAAGAGAAATTAAAAACTCTTGAAGATAAGAAAAAATCTGCTGAAAGCGGAAATGATATAGATCCTACAGAAATGCTTGTTGAACAAGCTATGCTTTTTGATGCAAATGACTACAGAAAAGCACCAAAAGTTACTTGTGGACCTTATAAATTTGTTTCATTTGAAAATAATATGGTTAAAATGGAACTTAACGACCAATATGCTGGAGATTTTGAAGGACACAAAGCTACAATTCCAAATGTAATCATTCAAGCAATAAACCCAGAAATATCTGTAGACCTTGTTAAAAATGGGGACATAGATGTATTCGAAGATGAAATGAATGGTTCAAGAATTTCTCAAATTAGAAAAGCTGCTGAAGAAAAGAAATTGCAATATGTAGCTTACGACAGAAATGGTTATGGATGTTTATCATTCTTAGATGATAGGGGACCAACTCAATACAAAGAAGTAAGACAAGCAGTAGCATTTTTAATGAACAGAGATGATTTCGTACAAAACTTTGCAGGTGGATATGCAGTAGTAACAAATGGAATGTATGGTTCAAGTCAATGGATGTATAAAGAAAGAGGAGCTGACGTAGAGGCTAAACTTACAAAATATACATTAAATGTTGATGAAGCTAATAAGAGATTAGACCAATCTCCATACAAATTTGAAAAAGACGGAAAAACTGCTTGGGATGTTAAAAAAGCAGCTGAAGAATACAAAAATAATGCTGACAAATTTGATTACTACAGATACGATGAAAATGGAAAGAAATTACAAATCAATCAATTTGGTGCAAAAGAATCAGAAATAACAACACTACTTTCAAACCAATTACCAGACAATGCTAAACAAGCAGGACTTGAATACAATGTTCAAGCAGGTGACTTTAATACTCTTCTAAACTACAGAGAAAATCCAAAAGAAGGAGATAAAGCAGAATACACAGCATTCAACATGGGACTTGGATTTGGATCACCATTTGATCCTTACTACCAATACAATAGTAAAGGAAATGACAACAAAACAAAGACAAATGATCCAAAAGTTGATAAAATCACAGAAGAATTAAGACAAGTAAAACCTGGTGATGAAAAAGCTTATCTAGATAAATGGGAAGAATTCCAAGAGTGGTACAATGATTACCTTCCAGAAATTCCACTTTATTCTAACAATATCCACTCATCAGCATCAACAAGAGTTCAAGGATTTGATGGTTTAACACCAGAATGGGCAGTATCTTGCCAAATCAACCAAATGAGTCTTAAATAAGATTTAATTAAATAAAAGACAAAAAGAAGCCATAAATTTGGCTTCTTTTTAATTGATTTAATTGATGAGTATAAAATTTCTTTTTTATTTGCTTAGTATAAAAATTAGAAAAGGAATATGATTACAAAATTTTTTGAAATTTAGAAATATAAATAGTAAAAAAACTGTAATTAATTTAAATTATTAACTTGTTTTATAAGGGGTTTTTTATTTGCTATGATTTTTTTACATTTCATAAATTTAGCTAATAGAAATCTATTTCTAGAAAATCCACAATATTTTTTTGCTTTCTAATCAAATTTATTTTTCTTTTTAATATCATTTTTTATTAATTTATATTTTTTATTTTTATTAATTCCTAAATTCATCTTTATAAATTAAAATCATTAGAGTATTAACGTATTGTAGAATAATTTTTCAATTAATATGCATTGAGATAAGTTTTTGCTCATGAATAATGAATTTTTAAAAATAAATGTCAATCTTTATAAGTTTATGACAAATTTTTCATTGACAAATATGGGTTTTTATATTAATATAATGGTTATGATATTATAAGTTTACTCTATCTAATTTTTTTATATTTATTTATAAATTTCTATAAGTAATATTTTCTTAGTCAAAATCTTTGTTGAAAATTATAAGGATTTTTAATTAATCAATGTGAGTAAAATATTAGATGGTAAGCTTAAAAACATAAGGAAGGGATGAATATGTTAAAATACATAGTAAAAAGAATCATTAATTTGATTCCTGTAGCCATAATTATATCTATTTTGGTTTTTGTACTTTCTAAATCAATGCCTGGCGATCCTGTTTTAGCTATGATGCCAAAGGATGGAAGAATGACCAAGGCTCAACAAGAACAAATGTATAAAAATCTTGAGAAACGTTATGGTTATGATAAATCGTTGCCAGAGCAATATTTTATGTGGATGGGAAGAAGTTTGAAGGGAGATTTTGGTGAATCTACTCAAGCTAAAAGACCTGTTAAGGAATATCTTTCTGAGCCACTTAAAAATACAATTTTATTAAATATAGGTTCGACTCTAGTTTCTTTTGTGCTTTCGGTGCTTATTGGAATAAGATCGGCTGTTCATAAGGGAGGATTTTTTGATAAGTTCTTCCAGGTGTTTACTCTTGTTGGAATTTCTTTGCCTACATTTTTTATAGGATTATTTTTGATATTCTTATTTGCTTTTAGGCTAGGATGGTTCCCTGCTAATGGTATGCCTAGAAATAATACTTTTGGCGAATGGGTTAAGTATTTAATCCTACCTACTTTGACTTTGACTTTTGGTTCTATGGCATCTATTTCTAGATATGTAAGAAATTCTATGCTTGATTCTTTAAATGAGGATTATATTAGAACTGCAAGGGCTAAGGGTTTAAAGGAAAAAACTGTAATTTATTCTCACGCTTTTAGAAACGCCCTAATTCCAGTTGTAACTGCTATGACTTGGGCTGTTTTATCAATGTTTTCGGGTTCTGCTATAACTGAAACTATTTTTGCATACAGGGGAATTGGAAATATTCTTATTAAATCTGTTTTAGCTCAAGATTATAATGTTATTCTTGCTTTAACTATGTTTTATGCAATTTTAACTCTTCTTGGAAACTTGATTATGGATATTGCTTATGCTCTTGTAGATCCTAGAGTAAAATTGGAGGCTTAATATGAAAGATGAATTAAATAAATCATTTAAATCTTTTGGTAGATTAGTTCTTTCTTTGTTTACTTTTGGAACTAGGGCAAATAATGAAGAAGCTGATGTAAATCTTGGAGATGTTAATCCTAAAAATGAAAATGAGTCTTTGAAGGAAGATGCCATTACTTCTCCTGGGAAAATGGCTGTAAAAAATTATTTTAGAAATCCTTTGGGAGTTATTGGTCTTCTTTTGATGCTTGGAATTATTCTAGCAGTTTTTGTTGGATCTGCATTGATTCCTTTTAATCCTTACCAATCTGAGGGTAACCTTATAAATGTTTCTGCAGGTTCTGGATATATGAAATATCCTTCTGAAATGGAGAAAGAAGGTGTAGAAAGAATTTCTGTAGGAAATACTTTTGGTGTAGGTCTTACTAAAAAGAAAAATTTCTATTATTGGGGCAAAAATAACGAAGATAATGTTATGAAAATGCCTGATGATATAAAGGAAAAACTTGATGGTAAAAAAATAAAAGATGTTGCTGCTGGAGATAGACACATTCTTGTTGCAACTGAAGATAATGAAGTTTATGGTTGGGGTAATGATTCCTTCCAACAAACAAAACTTCCACCAATGCAAGAAAGCCAAATAAAAGAAGAAGGAATCAAAAAACTTGGTGGTGGAGTTCAATATTCTGTAGTTTTAACTGAAAAAAATAATATATATGTTTGGGGTTCTACTATGAACTCAAGACTTGATCTTATTCCAAAAGAAGTTCAAGGAAAAGTTGTTGATTTTGATACAAGCGGTTCAAATATTTTGGCTGTATTAAAAGATGGCTCTACAAAACTTCTTGGTGTAAGAGGAGCTGAGGTAGATGTTGGAGCACCAGATGAAATTAAAAATAATAAGGTAAAAATTTCTAAGGTTGCCTTAACTTCAAATTCTGCGGCAGCCCTTGATCAAAATGGAAAACTTTATGTTTGGGGACCTTCAAGAGCTAATTTATCTGGAAATAATGTTCCAAAAATTAAGGGAAAAATTAAAGATATAGTTGCAGGAACAAATCATTTTACTGTCCTTGCTGAAGATGGAAAATTATATTCTTGGGGAAATAATAATTATAGCGAAGCAGATGCTCCTAGTGGAAAATATGAAAAAGTATTTTCTGGTTATTTCAACAATTATGCTGTAAGCAAGGATTCTAAAATTGATACATGGGGACTTAAAGGATTTAAATTTGGATCAGATGACCAAGGTCGTGACATTTTTACAAGATTAATTCACGGTGGAAAAATGACCATAATAATTTCTTTTGTATCAGTTCTTATCCAAGTAGTTCTTGGTGTAATTATTGGTATGGTTTCAGGTTATGCTGGCGGACGTGTTGACAATGTTTTGATGAGAATTACAGAAATTGTTCAATCATTCCCATTTTATCCATTAATTATTACACTTTCAGCTCTACTTCCAGTAAATACAAGTCAAAATACAAGACTTATGATGATAATGGTTTTACTTGGTGTTATTGGATGGACAGGAATTGCAAGACTTGTTCGTGGACAAATTCTTGCTGAAAGAGAAAGAGATTATGTAATCGCAGCTAAAGCTCTTGGTGTTACAAATTCATCGATTCTTGTAAGACATATTTTGCCAAATATCCTATCAATAATAATTGTAAATGCAACTCTTGGATTTGCAGGAAACCTACTTACTGAAGCAGGTCTATCATTTTTAGGATTTGGTGTTCAAGAGCCAATGCCATCTTGGGGTAATATGATGACAAGCGCCCAATCATCAGATGTAATTAATATTTATTGGTGGAGATGGGTAATTCCAGCTCTTGCAGTATTTTTGGCAGCATTTTCAGTAAACTTGATTGGAGATGCCCTAAGAGATGCAATAGACCCAAGATCAAATGAGAGATAGGTGTAAAAATGAAAAATTTACTTGAAATAAAAAAACTTCATACCTACTTTGAAACAAGACGTGGTCTTATAAAAGCAGTAAATGGAGTATCATGTACAATTGAAGAAGGAAAAACTTTGGGTTTGGTTGGAGAAAGTGGTTCTGGAAAAAGTCAAACTGCTATGAGTATTTTGCAACTTTTTGAGCCAAACCAAAAAATCTACAGCGGAGAAATTATTTTTGATGGTAAAAAGATTTCTGATTTTAATAGAAATCAAATGGAAAAGGTAAGAGGAAATGATATTTCTATGATTTTCCAAGAACCTATGAGTTCACTTAACCCAGTTTTTACAGTAGAAAAACAAATTTCAGAAGTTTTGATCCTTCACAAAAAATGAATAAAAAAGAAGCAGCAAAAAGAGTGGAGGAATTACTTGCTCAAGTAAAGATTCCAAATCCTCACGTTGTTGCCAAACAATATCCATTTGAGCTTTCTGGTGGTATGAACCAAAGGGTTATGATTGCTATGGCCCTTGCTTGTGAGCCAAAATTATTAATTGCAGATGAGCCAACAACAGCCCTTGACGTTACAATCCAAGCTCAAATTCTAAAATTGATGAACGAATTAAAGGAAAAACAAAATACTTCAATTTTATTTATAACTCACGATTTGGGAGTAATAAATCAAATGGCAGATGAGGTTGCTGTAATGTATTGTGGACAAATAGTAGAACAATCTCCAGTTGATTATATTTTTAAACACGATATAACAGATTACAACCACCCATATACAGTTGCTCTTTTAAATTCTATTCCAGCAATTACAAGTGATAGAAATGAAAGACTCGATATAATTCCAGGTTCTGTTCCACATCCACTAAACCTTCCTGATGGATGTAAATTTGCAGATAGGTGTAAATTTGCTACTGAAAAATGTAGAAAAGAAATGCCAGAGCTTGTGGCAGTAAATGAAAATCAAAAGATTAGATGCCACTTTCCAAATAGAAAGGAGAGAGAAGATGGAGAAAAATAATAAAAAGATCTTATTTAAAATAAGAAATCTCAAAAAATATTTCCCAATCAAGAAAAAATCTATCTTTTCTAGGGGAGCAAACGAATATGTCCATGCAAATGAAAATATTTCTATAGATATATTTGAAGGCGAAACTTTTGGTTTGGTTGGAGAAAGTGGTTGTGGAAAATCTACTTTTGGTAGGACAATCCTTCAAATTTATGAACAAACTGAAGGAACTACTCTTTATTATGGAACAACTCTTGATAGACTTGCCCCAGCTTATATGGGAAAAGATATTAAAGAAATTCCAAAAAAATTCCCTTCTTATGATAAGGAAGTTGAAAAACTTCATTCAATTTATGACGAGCTAGAAAAAACTGAAGATGAAGAAAAAAAAGCTGAATTAAACGAAGCTGCTATGCATCAAAGAAGACTTCTCCAAGAAGATTATGAAAATATGATGAGAATAGCAGGAGGACTTCTTGCAAGCGACAATTTGTCAGAAATTTCTTCTATTCTTGATGATTATTACAAAAAAATCAAGGAAAGATCAAAAGTTTTACTAGACATTAAAAAAATCGAAGAAAAAGACGAAGTAAGGATTAGAGATAAAAAAGAATTAAAAGATGCTATTCTAAACGATCCGAAATACAAGGAACTTTTGAATAAAAAAGAAAAACTTGATAAGGAAGTTTTGGAAAAAGAGCAAAAAATATCTGCTAAAAAAGAAGAATTAAAATCAAAAGAGCTTTTTGAAAAATTCGAAAGTTTTGTAGATGATGGAATAGACCTTTCAAGACTTACAAATGAAGAAATGAGAGAGCTTAGAAAAGATCTTCAAATAATTTTCCAAGATCCTTATGGTTCTTTGGATACAAAAATGACAGTTGGAAATATTATTGGAGAAGGTGTCTTGGGCCATGGACTTTTTAAATCAAGAAGTGAAGCAGGCTATAACGAATATATCCAAGATATAATGAACCAATGTGGACTTGCTCCATATTTCATTCACAGGTATCCTCACCAATTTTCCGGTGGACAAAGACAAAGAATTGGAATTGCCAGAGCCCTTGCCCTAAATCCAAAATTTATAGTTTGCGATGAGGCAGTATCAGCCCTTGACGTTTCAATCCAATCACAAATTATAAATCTATTGCAAGATTTAAAAACTGACTTAAATTTAACATATTTATTTATAACCCACGATCTTTCAGTTGTAAAATATATTTCTGATAGGATAGGAGTAATGTATTTGGGAGTTATGGTTGAGCTTTCAGATTCTGATAGAATTTTTGCAAATCCACAACACCCTTACACAAAAGCACTCTTGCAAGCAATCCCTAGAACTGATGTTGATAAGGGACAAGAACTTCAAACAATCGAAGGAGATATTCCATCAGCAGTAAGACCACCAAAGGGTTGTCGTTTCCATACAAGATGTAAATATTGCATGGATATTTGTAAACAATTTGAGCCAGAGCTTAAAGAAGTAGAAAAAGGCCACTTTGTAGCTTGCCATTTGATGGATGTATCAGAAGAAACAAAAATGAAAGCCTTCGAAAAAAATGAAGAAGAAAGACTTAAAAAAGAACATGAATTAGCCGAGGAAGCTAATCTATGAAAAGACCAGTAGATCCCTTCAAAAATAAAACAAAAGAAGAAATCTATGAAAAAGAAGAGCTTTTAGAAAAAGATAATCTAGAAAAAGACGATAGACTCGCTATGTTTTTGGCAGCTATGAAAGTTTTTCTACCACCAGTTTTATTAATACTTCTACTCTTTACATCCTTAATATTTTTCTTTTAAGATTACAAAATAAATTTAAGGGTAAAAAATTAAAAGAGAAATGATAAAAGAATACGAAAGGAAGTATTATGAGTAAATTTGATTTATATTTTAAACCAGAATGTCCATATTGTTTAAAAGTTTTAAACTTTATTCATGAAAATAAAATTGTAGATTTCACATCTTACAACGTAAAAGATGGAAGAAGTGGAGAAGAAAACACAAAAGAGTTAATAGAGCTTGGTGGCAAAGATCAAATTCCATTTATGGTTTTTGGCGATAAAAAAATGTACGAATCTGATGATATAATAGAATATCTAAAAGAAAACTATTAAAATTAAGCCAGTGGGAAATCCTGCTGGCTTTTTTGTGAGGGAAAAATGAAAAAATTACAATATAAAGACGAAAAAATTTTTGAAAAGGAAAGAATGACCTATAAATTAGAAGGAAAGTACAATGTATTGCGTCCTAGTGGAAAATTGGTCGCAAGATTTAAAATAAAAAACTTATTTAGCCTAAGAGGAAAAAAACAAGCTGTAATAGGAAATTTAAAAATTGAAAAAATGAACGACCAAAAAATAAATGAGGCGAAAATTATAAATAGGCAAATGAAATTAATAGAAAATGGAGAAAATTTATCGTTGATAAAAGAAGATGAATTTTTGGCAAATTTTGACTTTACAAAAAACAACCTAGAAATTTATGAAGATGAAAACTTGTGTGTTGCAATATTTTTTGCCTTAAAAAAATTGGAAGAAAATAAAAAATAAGAATGGAGATTAAGAAATCTACATATTTTTATAAAAAAACAAAAATCCAAATAAAAAAGGACTTTTGCAAAACTATGAATAATCATAATTTTGCAAAAGTCTTTTAAACATATATATTCCCATATTCATCAGAAGTTTTAGTAAGAGCTATTATAAATTCCACAAAGGCTATTATTGATGGGATAAAAGTCCATGAAAAAATTAAATAAGCAATTCCTGTGCCGATTTTTCCAGAATAAAATTTGTGAGCTCCGATTCCTCCCAAAAAAAACGCCAAAAGCACATAAGCAACTTTATTTACAGCTTTTCTATTGTAAGAGTTTATATAATAATTATTAGTCACATTACTTTTTTCTTCAATCCTATTTACCTTAAAATCATCTTCATCAAAATCTTCATTTAAGCTATGATTTTCAACAAAATTTTTTTCTTTGATTTTACTTACCAAATATCCATCATCTGCCTTAAAAACTTTGACCTTGTCCCCAATTTGAGGAATAAAATTCACATCAGAAAGTTTAACCCTTACAACAGATCCATCATCAAGACCTACAACTATATCATCAATTTCAATTTTTATAATTTCTCCCATAAATTTCTCCTTATTTTTTATAATTATATCATAATTTGTATAAAAAAATAAAAAAATTATAAAATTTCCCCAAAGTTGCCCTATAGTTGCTAGCTTTTTTGAAAAACATTACTTAAAATAATATTAAGGAGGACTTATGATTGGACAAAAAATCAAAAACAAAAGAAAAGAATTGAACCTTACCCAAGAATATTTGGCAAAGGAACTAAATATATCAAGACAAGCCGTATCCAAATGGGAAAAAGAAATAAGCGAGCCATCAATGGAAAATTTGGTAAAATTGTCAGAAATTTTTGGAGTAGACATAGGATATTTTAAAAATGAAAAAGAAGAAGAATCAAAAATAAGAAAAATTTTTTGGTCATTTCTCTACGCTATAATTGGCTTTGCCTTTTACCTAATTTATTATTTTGGAATAGTAGAAGGAGCCTTAAACAAAAACCCAAAAGAAATGCCATTTTTAATATTAACAATTTTTCTAGCCTTGTCAGTAATAGCCTTCCCCCAAGCCATAAAAGATATGGGAAAAAAACTAGAAAAAATAGATTATTTCACATTTTCGAAATTGGTTTTGCCGATAATTTTTATAATTTCTCCCTTTATTGTTTTTTATTATATTTTTAAAAATGAAAGCTGATAATTTTATGATGTTTATGTAATTTTAAGAAAAAATAATGGGGCTGTTGAAAAATATGAATAATCATTATTCAATATTTAGAGGGGTCTCCTAGAAGATTTTTAATAGCACTCTTATATTGAGGCAAAATCTTCATAGAATTTCCTCTAACAATTGGGATGATTTATTTATTTTGCAACATTCCAATATTTTTTATTTTCTTATTAAATAGTTAAAGGCTGATAGGGCTGCTGTAGCTCCTGAGCCTGCTGCTATTATTATTTGTTTATAAACGGAATTTATTGCATCACCTGCTGCAAATATTCCTTCTATATTTGTTGAACCGTCTTTTTCTACTTCGATTTCGCCCCTATCTGTGAGTTTTATCTTTCCTTCTAGCCATTCTGTGTTTGGAATTTGACCGATTTGGATAAAAACTCCAGCGAGATCTATTGTTTTTTCTTCTTTTGTATTTCTATCTATATATTCAAGACCTGTTAGTTTTTTATCTCCTAGGAGTTTTGTTGTTTGGGCAGATGTTATAACTTTTACGTTTTGAAAGGATTCTAATTTTGTTTGTAATATTTTATCTGCCTTTAATTCTGGTAAAAATTCGAGAACTGTAACGGTTTTTGCTATTGATGCAAGGTCTATTGCTGCTTCTATTCCTGAATTTCCTCCTCCTACAACTGCCACGTCTTTTCCTTTAAATAGGGGACCGTCGCAGTGGGTACAAAAAGCTACGCCCTTGTTTTTGAATTTTTCTTCTCCATCTATTCCAAGAAGTCTCCATCTTGTTCCTGTTGCAAAAATTAGACTCTTACTATTTATTTTTGCTCCATCTTCTAGGATTATATTAAATTCATCATCTTTTTTTTCGAAATCGACAGCTTTTACTCCATCTATTATGTCTACGCCAAGATTTTCTACTTGGTTTTTGACTGATAGCATATATTTAGGTCCTTCTGTTTTTAGGATTCCTGTTATATTTTCTATATCGAGAGTTTCGTTTACTTGTCCACCAAATTCGTCTGCAACTATTGCAACTTTTAGGCCTTTTCTTGCTCCATAAATTGCAGCTGTAGCACTACTTGGTCCTGCTCCGACTATCAAGATATCGTAATCTTTGAAATTGGATAAATCTTTTTGGACTTTTTTTGCAACAAGGTCTAAAAGACTTGCCATAGTTTTTTTGCCCCCGTCAAGAAACTCTCCATTTTCAAAAATTGCTGGTACTGCCATAACATCTCTTTGTTCACATATATCTTGGTTTATTGAACCTTCAATCATTGTGTGTGAGATATTTTTGTTTAAAACTGCCATAATATTGAAAGCTTGTACAACCTCTGGGCAGTTGTGGCAGGAAAGTGAAACTATTGTTTCAAAATTTCTTTTTTCCTTTATAGATTTTATTCTTTCTTTTTCTTCAGTGGATATTTTTGGTTCGATTCCACCAACTTGCAAAAGTGCAAGAACAAATGATTCGAACTCGTGTCCCAAAGGAATTCCTGCAAAAACAATTTTTCCGTGTTCAAATTCTCCGTTTAAACTAAAAGCAGGTGTAAAATCTAATTTTTCTTCTTTTATTTTTATCTTGTCAGATAAAGACTCAACATCTTCAACAAAAGATTTTAGTTTTTTTGAATTTTCATCTTCATTTAGCGAAAGTCCAATTGTTACATTGGACTTTAGCATTTTAAGATAAGCCTTTAGCTGATCTTTTAATTTACTGTCTAACATCAGATTTTTCCAACAAGGTCAAGTCCTGGTGTTAGTGTATCATCATTTTCAGAATTCCATTTAGCAGGACATACTTGGTCTGGATGTTTTCTTACATATTGACCAGCTTTAACTTTATATATATTATTTTCTGCTTTTCTTCCGATTCCTCCTGCATTTATTTCTAATGCTTGAATAACATTATCAGGGTCTATAACAAAAGTTGCTCTGTCAGCTTTCCCATCTTCTGTTAAAATATCTAAAGCTTTTGTGAGTTCTTTGTTAGAATCGCCAATCATTTTGTATTGGATTTTTCCTATAGCTTCACTTTCATCATGCCAAGCCTTGTGTACAAAATGTGTATCAACACTTACAGAATAAACTTCTGCTCCCATTTCTTTTAATTGCCCATATTTTTCTTGTAAATCTTCAAGCTCTGTAGGACATACAAAAGTAAAGTCTGCTGGATAAAACATTAAAACTTTCCATTCACCTTCAAGGTCCTTATCGCTAATTTTGATAAATTCATTTGTTTTTGGATCATAAGCATCCAAATTAAATTCAGGTAATTTTTTTCCTATTAATGACATAATATCCTCCATTTTTAAATAAATTACTTTATTTTAAATAAGAAACAAAGTATATGATAATTATACTCATTATAAAACTAAAATCAATATCATAAATTTCAAAATAAAAAATGCCCTTCCAAAATTTATGGAAAGGCAATTTTAAAAAGCCACTTATAAGTATTTAAGTGGCTCTTTGATGGGCGAAATCTTTTTTTAAAAGATTTCCATGAGTTAAACAGTAAAAGTTTATTTTCTAAACTTTCTATTTAATTATATCATTGAATTTACAATTGGTAAAGATAATTAATAATTTGTCCACATAGTTTGGGTATAATTTAATTGAGGTGAATTATGAATATATTATTAGCTTTGGATTCTATTAAAGATTTTGAAAATTCTATTGAGATTGGAAATTATTTCAAGGAAGAATTGGAAAGTGAAAATGTGAATAATGAGGTTAATATTCTTCCATTTTTGGATGGGGGAATGGGGACTGTTGAAATTATGAAGGAAGTTATTGGCGGGGATTTTTCTTTTGTTAATGTTCATAATCCTTTGAGTGAGGCTGTAACTTCTAGATATATTATAAAGGAAAATTTGTGTGTGATGGAGATGGCTCAGGCTTGTGGGCTTAGGCTTTTGTATAAGGATAAGCTTGATGTTATGGAATCTTCTTCAATTGGCCTTGGGGAGATGATTGTTGATGGTTTAAATAATGGCTGTGAGAAATTTTTTATTGGCATTGGAGATACTGCAACTAATGATATGGGCATGGGTATGCTTTATGCTTTGGGGGTTAGGTTTTTTGATAAAAATCTTAATTCTTTAAATCCTGTTGCTAAAAATATGATTAAGGTTGATTCTATTGATATGTCAGGTCTTGATAGGAGAATAATGGATGTTGATTTGGAGATTGCTACAAGCCAACCTCTTACTCTTTTTCAAAGAAATTCTTTTTTGGAAAAAAGACCTATTAGAAAGGGAGCAAGTCCTGATGAAATTTTAGAACTTGAAAAAGCCTGCAAGCATTTTTCTAAAAAAGTTAGTGAGGCTTTGGGAGTAAGCGAAATAGATTTTCCTTATCTTGGTGCTGGTGGCGGAGTTTCTTGGGCTCTTTATATATTTTTTAGGGCAAAAATTTCTAATTCTATGGAACTTGTTTTGTCTTTGCTTGATTTTCAAAAATTGGTTAGGGACAAAGATCTTTTAATTATTACGGAAAATGTTGATGAATTTAATGGGGAAAATTCTATTAATCTTTCTAAATTTGCTAAAAGATATAATGAAAATATAAAAATTATTTTCTTGCAAGATGAAGATTATCCAAATATGAGGGATAATCCTTATATAGATGATATTTATAAATTTAAAATAAAATCTAATCTTGAAAGGGGAGATTATGAGAAAGAAATTAGGTCTGTTGCTAGGACTTTTATTTCTGATAATCTTTCACAGATGGAAAATAAATTTGAGAAAGAGGAGTTATGGCTAAGGGAAAAATGACAAGAATTTTAATGGGAATAAACATCCTAATTTTTATATTGATGAGTGTTACAGGTGGAAGTGAAAATATTGAAAATCTATTGAAATTTAATGCTATGAGCAAAATCTATGTTTATTATGGCGAATGGTGGAGGCTTTTTTGCCCGATTTTCATACATATTGGGATAATACATCTTTTGATGAATATGTATTTTTTAAATAATGTTGGAGATGTATTTGAAAGTCTTTATGGCTCTACAAAATTTCTGATAATTTATTTACTTTGTGGAATAATGGGTAATTTATTTACTTATGCTTTTGGAGAAGTAACAAGCGTATCAGCAGGCGCATCAACTTCTTTGTACGGCTTATTTGGACTTGCCTTAGGAATTATGTTCAATTACAGGGACAACGAATTTCTAAGACAATTTGGCTCAAGCTTTATAGGGATTGTTGCTATAAATATAATATATTCATTTATGGTTCCAGGAATTGGAATTACAGGACATATTGGAGGGCTTTTGGGCGGATTTATTCTTGCAGGATTTTTCCCAATAATGAATATGACTTTGCCAACAAGCACAAGAATTATTTCCCTTCTAGCCTTTGTGCTAATTGCAATAGGCTTTGTATTTATAGGAAATAAATCAATGTTACAAGCTATATAAAAAATTAAACAAAATAAAAGGAGAAAAAATGGATAGAAAAGATATAGACAAGTCTCTAAAATGGGACACAGAAAAAATTTACAAAACAGACGAAGACTTCTACAAAGAAGTAGAAGAAGTAAAAAATCTAATCGAAAAAACTAAGGCATACAAAGGAAAGATTTTACAATCAGCCGACAGTCTTTACGATTTTTTAAAAACAAACGAAAAATTAGAAAGAAAATTTTCAAAACTTGGCGTATATGCCTCATTAAAATCTGACGAAGATACAAGAGTTGCAAAATACCAAGAAATGTCAAAAATAGCAGATAATTTATTTGCAAATCTTGCTCAAGAACTTTCTTTTATAACACCAGAAATTTTGTCAGAAGATTATAAAAAAGTACAAAGATATATAGAAGAAAAAGAAGAGCTAAAAATTTACGCTCATTATTTTGAAGATTTATTTAGAAATAAAGACCACACCTTGGGCGAAAATGAAGAAAAAATTATAGCATCATTTGCGAAATTATCTCAAAATCCACAAAACACTTATATGATTTTTTCAAACGCTGACCTAAAATTTCCAAAAGTAAAAAAGGGCGATGAAGAAATCCAAATCACAGATGCAAATTTCACAAACCTAGAACTAGATTCAAATCGTGAGTTTAGAAAAGAAGTTTACGAAAAATATTATACAGTTTACAAGCGATTTGAAAACACAGCAGCCTCCCTACTAGATGGCGAAATGACAGCAAATAACACCATAGCAAAATTAAAAAAATTCGATTCAGCAAGAGCTATGAGCCTTTTTGCAAACAACATTGACGAAAAAGTTTACGATAACTTAGTAGAAGTAATCCATGACAATATAGAAATCCACAGAGATTACACAAGTTTGAGAAAAAAAGTTTTAGGCCTTGATGATTTAGGATTTCACGATATTTATTTGCCATTAGTAGAAGATTATAACAAAACTTACACTTTTGATGAAGCGAAAGAATTAATCCTAAAAGCCCTAGCTCCACTTGGAGAAGACTACATCAAAAAAGCAAGAGAAGGCTTTGACGATAGGTGGTTTGATGTGATGGAAAATGAAGGAAAAAGATCAGGAGGATATTCATCAGGCTCCTACGATACAGAACCATACATTTTATTAAACTACAACGACTCCCTTGACTCACTTTTCACAACAGCTCACGAGTTGGGACATTCAATGCATTCATACTACACAAGAAAAACCCAACCATATATTTACGGAGACTACTCAATATTTTTGGCAGAAATAGCATCAACAACCAACGAACTTCTATTATTAAACTATATGATAGACCATGCCAAAGATGAAAAAGAAAAAGCATATTTACTAAACCATTACGTAAATTCATTCAAATCAACAGTCTTTAGACAAACAATGTTTGCAGAATTTGAGCTAGAGGCAAACAAATTAGTAGAAAATTCAATGCCAGTAACAGCAGAAAAATTAAACCAAATCTACCACGACCTAAACGTAGACTATTTTGGCAAAGATATAGAAGTAGATAAATATATATCAACAGAATGGGCAAGAATCCCACACTTTTATATGTCCTACTACGTCTTCCAATACGCAACAGGCTTCTCATCAGCAGTAAGCCTATCAGAAAAAATACTTCACGGAGATAAAAAAGATTTAGAAAAATATCTTAACTTCTTAAAAGCAGGAAAAAGCAAATATCCAATAGAAGTATTAAAAGATGCAGGAGTAGATATGACCAAAAAAGATTCACTCCAAAAAGCAATGGATGCTTGCAAAGAAAAATTAGAAGAATTAAAAAAATCATTAGAAAAATAAAATAAAAAGAGCCTTATAAAAGAGTAAAAATACTTTGAAATAAGGCTCTTTTAAAATGCAAAAAAATAAAAATAAAAAAATTTGACAAAGATAAAAAATCCTAGTATTATATAAAGGCACTGTTAAAGAGCAAAGTCAAAAAGAAAAATAAAAATTGACAAAGTAATTTAAATAGTGTATTATAAATTTAATATCACTTCAAACAAACAATCTAAAAAGTAAGATTTTAATAAAAAAATTAAAAAAATACTTGACAAGATAAAATGAACGTGGTATTATATAATAGTCGTTACAAAGTAACGGCATTGAACCTCAAAAAATATATAGAAAACTACAATAAAAGTAAAGTGAATTACTTTGAGTAACCAAAACGAAAAATGACAAAAGTCAAGATCAAACAATAATTGAGAGTTTGATCCTGGCTCAGGATAAACGCTGGCGGCGTGCATAACACATGCAAGTCGAACGATGAAACTTAGCTGATTTCTTCGGAATGAAATTAAGTGGATTAGTGGCGAACGGGTGAGTAACACGTGAGTAACCTGCCTTACACAAGGGGATAGCCTTTGGAAACGAAGAATAATACCCTATAAAGTTAGTCAATCGCATGGTAGACTAACCAAAGATTTATCGGTGTAAGATGGACTT
>NZ_KV808724.1:431-791 GCF_001812365.1 Anaerococcus sp. HMSC065G05 | reverse complement strand
CTCATAGGCATCCACAAGAACTCCCTGTCCATACTTAAAGTCAATTATGGAAAGAGTATCATCTGAAACGATCAAGCAGTCTGCCGTTCCGAATCCATCGGGGACATACTCTGAAAAATCCACTTTTTGTTCAATCAAAATAGCTGGATCCTTACACTTCTGTTTGGCTAATTCATATTGCTCCAAAACAAAATCCACATAGGCATCAGTACATTCCTGCATTTCATCGGAATCATAATCAGATACAGGTCTTTTACTTCGCATCTTCAATGCCTTTTTCAGCTTATGCTCACAAAAGGCGTGTGCTGCCGTTCCTTCCTCGGCTGCAGATGAACTGGTATTTTCAAACTCTAGTTCAAG
>NZ_KV808724.1:0-331 GCF_001812365.1 Anaerococcus sp. HMSC065G05 | reverse complement strand
ACTGGTATTTTCAAACTCTAGTTCAAGCACAGCACTTGGTGTACAGTTAAGCCACCTATGGGAACTTGATGGAGATAAAATTGCGTGGCCCAGGCCAGCCTCTCTTGCACCTTTGGTACAATTCACCTTCTGTCTAGTCAATTTTGATTTCCTCCGCTTCTTTTAATAGCTGACTGTAGTTTTCCTTTGGTACATCAGATAACTTCGTTCCGCCAAACTTTACAATCAGCTCTTTAACCTCTGCAGTCTTCCCATGCTGACTTAAGGTAGCAAGTACAGCCCTTAGGTCTTCCAGTTTTACCTCTTTTGACTTAGGTGTTTTTTCTTCCTT